>BDTI01000076.1 GCA_002923215.1 archaeon BMS3Abin16
AAGCTGTGGCCGCGCACACCGTATTCCATGCTGTTCGCAGCGGCTGCAAGCATAAGAAGCGCTTTGAGCTTGTCCTCCGAGTCACTGTAGAATCTTTTGGCTGCAGGTATTATCTCCTCTCCAGCCCGGTTGCTCTCACGTTTAAGCTCCTTGTAGCAGTCGGCCTCTCCACTCAGATCAGCGATGATTCTACCCCGCACAGTTCCGATGAGCGCAGGCACAGTGCCCTCGTCAATTCGTTCAGCTGCAAACCTCGCTATCTCAGATAAAGCCTTTAGCTTGCCAGTCTCATCATCTCCAAAGGCGAGGTCACACTCGAACTTGGCACGCTCAAATAAACAGGGAATACACTCAGACCGAATCTTCATCCAAAAGCCTCCTCAGCCATTTGTCATGTAGAGAGTGTCTCGTTTCACAGGCACACGCCCAGCCCCAGTTATAATCGCCCGCATCTCATCTTCATCCATAACATCCACTTTCTGACCAGCAGCCCGTGATATGCTTTCATCCATGATTGTTCCGCCAAGATCGTTTGCTCCGAATGATAGCGCCGCCTGGGCGAGTTTTTTGCCGAGTTTCACCCAGGAGGCCTGAATATTTGTGAAGTTGTCGAGAAATAGCCTTGAGAGTGCGTACATCTTCAAATCCTCAATACCCGACGCACCGTGGACGTCAGGATACATGCGTTTCAGCGGCGTGTTATAATGGATGAATGAAAGGGGCACAAACTCTGTAAAACCCCCTGTTTCATCCTGAATTGTGCGCAGGATATTGAGGTGGTTAATCCTGTGCTCCGGACGCTCGATGTGTCCGTAAAGCATGGTTGCCGTAGTCGGGATACCGAGGCTGTGAGCAGTTTTTACAACAGAGATCCATTCGTCAGCAGTTATTTTTCCAGGGCAGATGGTCTCTCTTATCTCACGGTCAAATATTTCAGCCGCAGTCCCAGGCATTGAACCCAGGCCTTTTTCCTTCAAAACCCTGAGCGTCTCCTTCACTCCAAGCCCGCTTTTCCCAGCCATATAGGTGACTTCCATTGGCGAGAACGCGTGGATGTGGATGTCACAACTTGACTTGATTGATTCAAGAATCCCTGTATAATATTCCAGGTCAAGGTCAGGGTGCAGGCCGCCTTGTATGCATACCTCTGTTGCGCCTGCCGCAGCAGCATCTAAAACACGCTTTCGCACCTCTTCAGCAGTCATCAAAAACCCTGATTTCGATGCTTTACCAACTCGATAGGCGCAGAACTTGCAGCTTCCCTGGCATATGTTTGTAAAATTAATATTGCGATTTACAATGTATGTTACAGAGTCTCCGCATTTTTTCTGCCGCAGAGTGTCTGCCGCAGATCCCAGGGTGAAAAGCGAGTCTGAGAGCAGAAGATCATATGCCTCTTCTTTTGATATTCTCCTGCCGAAAAGCGATTTTTCAATAATGTCTGCGGTCTCTTCGTTAACTTCGATCATCGTACAAAGCCGTCCTCTGATGCATAGGATGCTATCAGGGTTTTTAATCTTTCTGGCACAAGCTCGAAAAATGCAGGGTAAACCGGCAGCCTCTCCCGAAGCACAAAATCCTGTTCTGCGGCAATGGTGCGCAGACGTTCAACACTCGGCCACTGGTCAGAGGGATTAACAAAGTCCGGTGTCACCGGTGAGACGCCGCCGAAGTCATTTGCGCCATGGGCGAGAAACAGGCCTTCTCGGCCGGGATTTAGATTCGGCGGGACCTGCAGCCCTATCTCAGGAAACATCTCCTTCGCAGCAACAAGTGCACTGATAACACGCTCCACCGGCGGCTCAGGAAGGTCTGCCATCACCGTACCGGGCTTGGGCCTGAAGTTCTGGATGATAAGCTCCTGAATATGACCGTATCTATCGTTTATCTCTTTGATTGCGGCAAGTGAATCTATAACCTCCCAGTCTGTTTCGCCGATTCCGATCAAAACACCGGTTGTAAAAGGTATTTCTAGCCTGCCCGCCTCTTCAAGCACCTTGAGCCTGACACGCGGGTGTTTACCAGGGCTTTTCTCATGCGCCATCCCAGCATCGCAGAGCCGCCTGCTCGACGATTCAAGCATAAGCCCCATTGAAGCGTTCACATCCCTGAGCAGCTCAAGATCCCGCCGTGTAACCGAGCCGGGATTACTGTGTGGAAGCAGACCGAGATTTATCGCGTCAAGACACAGGTCATGCAGGTATTCGATAATCGTTGAGTACCCCCATTCTTCAAGCCGCTCCTTTATCTCAGGATAAACCTCGGGTTTTTCGCCGAATGTGAAAAGCACCTCAGTACACCGGGCAACTGCGCCTTTTTTCAAAAGTCTAAGCACAGAATCCCGGTCCATAATTGTTGGCGATTCAGACCGGTATGTGCAGTAACCGCAGTTGTTATGGCAGGCGTCGGTAAGCGGTATAAAGATGTTTTTTGAAAACGTGGCGATAGACTTCATAGTCAAATAGATGTGTTTAAAGCGGCAGGCTTCGAAGCCAGTCAATGTCGCTGCGATAAAGCGCCCGAATATCTGTTAGATCAAGCCTGAGCATGGCAAGGCGCTCAAGTCCCAAGCCCCAGGCTAAGACGGGATAAGTGATTCCCAGGGGTTCTGTAACTTCAGGCCGAAATATCCCTGCGCCGCCCAGCTCTATCCAGCTCTTCTTCTGCTCGAAATAGACCTCCACCTCAAGAGAGGGCTCGGTATATGGGAAGTATGCGGGGCGAAACCGAATTTTGTCAAAGCCCATCCGGCCGTAAAATTCCTTGAGAATCGCTAGGAGATTTTTAAAGCTCACATCACCTGCGACGATGCCTTCGATCTGATGAAACTCCGGCAGATGTTTGTAGGATATGCGCTCGTTTCGAAAGACACGTCCGATGCTGTAGACTTTGATCGGCGGCTTCCTGCCTTCGGCAAGCCTGCGAATCGTAGTCGAAGTGGTGTGGGTTCGAAGCAGAGTTTTAGATGCGGGGTGTGGGTCCCATTTATACCCCCAGCCGCTGGAGCCTGTTTCACCGCCGTCGCCGTGCACACTTGAAACACTGTCCACAATCTTTGAGCTTGGAAGCTCTGCCTTCCCTGGTTTTTCCAGATAGAATGTGTCCTGCATTTCCCGCGCCGGATGATCCTGAGGCACAAAAAGCGCGTCAAAATTCCAGAAGTTCGATTCCACGATTGGGCCGGAAATCTCCTCAAAACCCATTGAAACGAATATGTCAGCAATCTCTTCGATCATCCGAGTCATGGGATGAGACTTGGCAGATAGCTGTGCAGCGACGCTGGACTCAACATCATATCTGCGAAAAGACCTGCCAGCCCAATCACCATTCTTCAACATTTCACTCGTGAGCTGCCCTATCTCGTCAGACTCAGTAATCCCGTTTGTGAGAAGCCCTGCTCCTTTTTCGGTAAGCCTGATTTCGCGGCTGATCTTCTCCTCAACCTTTATCACGTTTTTACGCGACGCCAGGGGTTTTATCCACTCCTGAAACACTGGGTCGATTTCAGAACGCTTCACAGTGCCTTTTTTCAGAATAATAAGAAGTTCTTCGTCAGGCGTTGGCTGAGAGCCTTTTTCTGTGAGCCGCAGTTTCCCATCTTTAAAATCCGCCATCTCTTTCTTCCGAAGCCAGCCGATCGCGATTCCAACCAGTGCCGGAGCCATCTTCTCTCGCAATTCATTAGTTGAATAGTCACTTGTTTTAAGAAGCTCTGCAACACGCCGCTCCGGAAGACCGGATTCAACATATTCCACTCCCTCAGCGCCCAGAGAAATATATTCTTCCACAGATTCGGAGATTGATACAAGCCCCTTCGCCGACAGCCAATCCAGGCCGCGCATCACACTGCTGAGATCAAGTCCAGAGGCAGAGGCGATCTCGTCTGGCGCTATGGTTTCCCCCTCCTTAAGCACGAGGAGAATCTTTTTTTCAATCGGGTGCATGCTAGTCATCTTAACTCAACCTGACACCGCTTTTTCCCTGGAATCATCCCCGTGGTAGAGGACGGCCATAACTATGGAAAGCGCTGTGAAAGGGATGAAATACGCCTTCGACGGACTTGCGTTTATCACGGTGATTGCGGCCATAAGCCCCAGTACCGCTGACAAAAGCGAGTAAATCCAGTATATCTCTTCGCTTCCATATTCTTTCTCCAGATAGTAGCGTGTGAATAGATAGACTGAGACTCCGATTACAAAAACTCCTCTAACATCTAGGGCCATAGTCATTTGAATCTCAAAGGTTGTATTTAAGCTTTAACCAACAAAAGGCTTTGCACTTTTAATCAAGAAGTTGCGCTTAAAGTTAAACTTTAAAATAAATGTGTAAAATCAGAAAACATGTCTAAAACGCATTATAACACCCAATTTCCCCCTTCATTCTTTCTCGTTAACATTAGAGTAGAAGACACAAAATAAAAGAGGTGATAAGAATGGAATTAGAGATTAAAATTAGGGAATTGCACACAAAAGGATTTTCAGTAGAAGAGATAGCCATGAAATTAAACATAAGTTTGGCAGAGGTAAAACAGGCATTAATAGGATAGATTCGAGTTATATGGATCTACTTGGTGAGTGAGTGGCTTTGCACCTAACTATTAAATCTGCACCTTTAATACAGCGTTTGATATTTTAGTGCAAAGCCCAAATCAAATAACATCAGCCCTATAATGTAAAAAATGAGTAAATAAAAAAAATGAAAAGAGAAAAATGGAGGTATTTCACTCCAAAAATATATTTGCTTAGAAAATGTTAAAAACTTATATTTTTCTAACATTCACAGCTTTAAGACCTTTTTCGCCTTCTTCAACATCGAACTCTACCTGGTCGTTATCGGAGATAGGTCCTTCAACGACGCCGGATTCATGAACGAAGACATCTTCGCCGTCGTCCTGGGCGATAAAGCCGAAACGCTTAATCCTGTTATAAAACTTTACACTACCTGTAGCCATATTTTTCACCCCCCTTTTAGTTGATTCCGAATAATAAATAAACTCAAAAAATAATCACCTGATTCTATACTGCACTCATTCTTTCTAATCTTCTGTCTAACTTTACCTCCTGCAAAGATTATTGTTCTAAACTCCCCCGTCAT
>BDTI01000077.1 GCA_002923215.1 archaeon BMS3Abin16
AGTATGTGCACGTTCTATATAATATGTATACGAGGCGAAAAAACATGTCACTGGTATCAACAAGACTCCCCCCAGAAATGAAGGAAGAGATAGAAGAGTACGCTGAAAAAGAGCATGTAGGAAAGACAGTAGCCCTTAGAAAGCTACTGGAACGGGGGCTAAAAGAGGTTCGAATAGAACACGCCCTTGAAGAATATGGAATGGGAAAAGTTACTCTGTGGAAGGCTGCTGAAACTGCGAAGCTACCACTCTGGGAGATGATGGAGCTTGCCAAGAAAAAAGGAGTATCTGCACCATACACTCTGCGGGACGTTGAAGAGGATTTAAAAGCAGCTTTTGAAGGTTGACTTTGAGGATGTGTTGATGAAAAAGACCTGTGTAAGCAATTCAACACCCCTCATATATCTTTCAAAGATAGGGGAGATTCGGCTTTTAAAAAGTATATTTGAGAAAGTGTACATTCCAAAAGCAGTTTTTGAAGAGGTGGTTGTACGGGGTGGTGAACTTAACAAGATAGGAGTCATCCCTCTTGAAAAGATGATAAAAGAAGGGTTTATTGAGGTTAAAGAAGTGCAGGAGCAGACAAAGATAATACCGACCCTGCACAGGGGAGAGATGGATGCAATATCACTTGCAAGGAACATGGAGATTGATGTTCTACTTATTGATGATAAAGAAGGATATACAGCGGCAGGATTATTCAGGCTTCAACCCTTGAGAACAACGGCGCTCCTTTTAATGCTGTACCGTGATGGAGCTGCTACATATGAAGAGTTCTGCGATTCCCTTCTCCGGCTGAGTGAGGAAGGATATTTCATGAAGGCAGAAGTCTACAACAAGCTGATAAAAAAGGCAAAAGAGCTAAAGGACAGTAGATGATATGCAGCTTGTTACTCCAAAAGCTATAGTCTATTTAACTTATATTGAGCACTAAGACAGAATAACTGAAAAAATCCATTTTATGCCATAAATGAACGTGTTTGCTTTACATTTATCGAGGGTTTGATCGGGAAAAACTTGAAGGCATTCTTGGCGCTAAATAAAGAGTGAGTTTAACAAAAGTTTATATGTTACCAAGGGCATACCCCAGGCCCATGAAGGCCCAGATAACACTTACACCTGCAGAGGCTAAACGGCTGATAGCAAGGGCACTGCTACTGCACCCGCAGATCCAGAGAGCGCTTAAATCCGGAGTAATCGTGTTAAACCTAGGTTCCACAAACGCATATCTCGCAGAAGAACTGCTTGGCAGAGAGATTGAAAAAGAACGCTTTGTCGCAGGGCTGATTGATTCCAATGGCACCTGTGTAGTGCCAAAGAGCGAACGCATATCCTCGCTTGTGCTGCGCGAAGGCCGTGTTATAGATGAAAACCCTGAGGGTCTAACCCGTATCATGGGTCCAGACGATGTTTTTGTGAAAGGCGCAAACGCCGTTGACACGTCTGGCGCAGCCTGGGTTATGCTTGCCTCTGAAACAGGCGGGACACTCGGCCACGTCCTGGGAACACTCATGGCACGGGGAGTCCCAATACTCGTTCCTGTGGGCTTGGAAAAATATGTGCCTGCCCGGCTTGACACCGCGGCCACGAAGGCCGGCATACACCAGATAGAGCTTTCAACAGGGTCAGCAGTAGGGCTTATACCGCTTCCCGGCGAGATATTTTCTGAAATCGAGGCTTTCAAGCTCATGGGTGATGTAGAAGTCTATATTATTGGTGCAGGTGGGATCGGCGGCGGCGAAGGCAGCTATACATTCATGCTTGAAGGCGGCGAATCTGTGGTAAAAGATATATTTGATAGAGTAGAAAAGATAAGGGGAGAAAAAAATCTGGGGTCTGTGCGAGGGAGCTGCGGCTCATGCATATACACATGTCCCGAAAGGAAGTGATGGTTTTATGAGGGTTATGAAAGATGCCATGGAAAACATTGTTGACCATGTTAGTTATGTGAGCAGTCAGCTCAGCGATCAGCAGATAAACAAGCTGATAGTGTCCCTTGAGCATGCTAAGAAAGTCTATATCTACGGTGCCGGCAGATCAGGGCTTGTAGCCAAGGCCTTTGCCATGAGGCTCATGCACCTGGGGATTGCTGTTCACGTGGTGGGTGAGATTACAACGCCTGCAATCGAGGCTGAGGATATCTTTATCACAATCTCAGGTTCAGGCGAAACCACGTCGGTTATCAACAGCGCAAAGATAGCAAAAAACGTAGGCGCCCAGGTGATCTCAATAACCTCTTACCCTGATTCAACGCTCGGCAAGCTTTCAGACGAAATAGTGCTTGTTCCAGGGCGTGTGATCGATCCTGGCTCTAAGGATTTTCACATCCGCCAGATAAAAGGCGAACACTACACTCTGGCACCGCTGGGCACACTATTTGAGGTGAGTGTTTTAATCATCCTCGACGCGCTTATCGCTGAGCTCATGACGCGGCTGAAAAAGAGCGAATCTGACCTTAAAAAGAGGCATGCCACAATCGAGTAAGAGCGTTATTTTATGGTTTCAATCAGGCTTTTCGCAGGGTTTCGGGAGAAGATCGGTGCCGAGAAAATCGAAGTCTCAGTCCCGGTTGAAATAAGGCTTGAGGATTTTATCCGCCGGCTTGGATCTGACTATCCTGAGATCGGCGCCTTGATTGAAAAGAGCCGTGCCACAATCGCGGTGAACCATGAGATCGTGGGCATGGATCAAATCATATCTGACAGCGATGAGATCGCACTTTTCCCGCCGGTTTCAGGAGGATAAGACAAAGATGATTTCAGTGCAGAGAGAGAACTTCTCAGTTGAAGACCAAATTGAAGGTGTGAAGGCGGCTTCCAAGCGTATCGGCGGAGTCGTAACTTTTCTTGGAACAGCCCGTGATTTCACTGAGGAAACTGGAGAGATAAAAAAGCTTGAGTTTGAGCACTACCCGGGGATGGCTGAGAAAAAACTGGGGGAGCTGCGGACAACTGCAATGGAGAAGTTTGACATAATCGAGGTGAGCATTATCCACAGATACGGCGTGATACCCTCGGGCGAAAACATCGTCCTTATAGTGGTGGGCGCTATGCATCGTGCCGACGCCTTCGCAGCATGCAGATGGATAATCGACGAGCTAAAAGAGATCGTTCCAATATGGAAAAAAGAACACACAAAGACTGGCGAGGTCTGGGTGTCAGACCATCCATAAGGGGGCATTTATCATAGAACATAACAACTTTTGCCATCCGGAAAAAAGGGAAAAACATGACACGTAATTTTATTTATGGTGGATGTTGGGTGTGCAGAAGAACTCCAAAGGAATTAGAAGAGATACGAGAAAAGGAATACGCTTCCTTTTTAAAAGAAGGATTAAGTGAAGAAGAAGCAGATGCGGTTACTTGGGAAAGTTTTTCATTGCTAGATCCTAGGGAACTAGAATTATTTGATTCAGATTATCCTGGACCGTGGGTAAAAATTTGTGGAATTTGTTGGGAGTTAATAGAAGGAGTTAGTAATTGCGATTTAACTTTATCGATTGATCCCTCATTAGTTAATAGAACCTCTTGTGATAAAAAAAGGAAGTGATTTTCTGCCAATAATTAGAAATATCGGGCTTTTCTTTTTTTTAGGCGGACTTTTAATCCTTCTTGCCTACGGGACAGCAATGATTTTGGCAGCTAGTGAAACACCGATGATTATACGTTTAGGTGTCCTCGGCATTTTAATTGGTTTTGTAATTCTCATTGCTACATTGATTCGGGAGCAATATAATGGAAAGGATTCAGATTTCAAAGTGTGACTACCCCTTGTTCGCATCGGCGTTCTACGCATAGGCTTATGAACAATGGGTCTATGCCGTATCACTTGTATTGTAAAGCTTCATTAGCTAGTTGGGAAGATATAGACTATGGTTCGCATGAGTAAAACCGCGGCAGTTGACGCTGAGAAACAGGTCTTTGACATTACGGATGAGCATCTGCATCGCGGGGCATGGTGGTGGTGGTTTTGGCTATTTTTTATTGAAAACCCTGCTGCTCCGGAAAAGCCTCGGCAGCTCATGATACTATGGTCGGTAAAAAACGTGCCAGTGGTGGACTGCAACTATCTGAAGATTCGGGCTGACAACTCTAGCGGGAGTCGGAGCGTGCTTGACGGCGTCGCGGCTGCATGGTACTTTGACGGTGAAGAGATGCATCATAACTTCTTGCTTGAACAGTGCAACCTCCATTTTAAAGATAGTAGCATAGCCGCTGATTCCACGCCGTCCGCATTATATTCCATCACAGGCAGGCAGCACAATATCCGACTTGGATCTGACTTTGAATTCACAGCAGAGGAAAACAACGGGCACATATTCACCGGACCCACCTATAACTCTGACATCTATTATGCAAGCAGTGGATACTCGATTATCAAGATAAACCATCTCAAAATGAGTGGAAAAATCAGGGGTGAAGCGGTCAGGGGCAGCGCATATTTTCAGCGGGTCTTTGTGACCACGCCGAGCCCTTCCTGGTACTGGGGGATATTCCATTTCGAAGGCGGCGCGGCTCTATCATATTTCAACCCTTATCTACTGGGCCGCTCGCTGAAAAAGACGGTTTCATTTTTCGACGGAAAAGAGATTCACAAGCTAAAAAATCTAGAGATACAGCGGATCGGACAGGGTCTGCCGGAGTTCAAGGCGAACGCTGAAAACAGGTCTCATAGAATCGAGTTCACCGTGAAATCCTACTCGCACTCAGACTGGACGTTCAAAAGAAATGTATTTGGATTCATACCAAGCAGGCTTGTGTATAATGAATATCCTGCGGTGATATCAGAGCTCAAGTTCACAAACAAAGAAACAGGTGAAAAGGTCACACTAAATGATCTTGGAAAATCAGTTGGAAACGCAGAGCACGCAACAGGCGCCCTGCTATAACTCATCTGCTAAGAGAAAAATAATATTTTTTTCTATCCGCCGCTGACCGCCGGCAGAATCGACACAATCGACGTCTTAGTGAGCTTTGTCTCAAGTCCGTCGCCGAGCCGCACATCTTCATTGTCCACGTAGACGTTTACAAATCTCTGTATCTCACCGTCTTTGAGGATCTTTTCGCCGATGCCCGGAAACCTGGTGTTGAGATCAGCGAGAAGCTCGGATAGAACCACGCCTTCTGCCTCAACCTCGGGTTTTCCGTCTGTAAATCTTCTAAGCGGTGTTGAAAGTCTTACTAATGCCATGTGGTTGCCTCCTTTTTCTTTTTGCTGTTCCGATAGTATTTGTCAAAAGTATCTAGATCAGGTTTTATCGTTGGCGGCTGGACGAGATGCTCAAGCAACACATCCTGCGTTTTCAGGCCGTTTCCAGTGATATAGATTACTGTGCGCTCGTCTTTTTCGATCTCACCGGAGGCAACGAGTTTTTTGAGTGTGCCAACGGTCACGCCGCCGGCGGTTTCTGTGAATATTCCTTCAGTCTGGGCAAGTAGTTTAATCCCGTCGATGATCTGTGGGTCGGTTACAGAACCAGCTGTGCCACCGGATTTTTCAATCACCCGAAGCGCGTAGAAGCCGTCAGCAGGGTTTCCGATTGCAAGGCTCCTTTCTATCCCGCTGGGCTTAACAGGCTGGACCTCATGTTTTTCAACAGCTGCTGACGCAACGGGTGAGCATCCCTCAGACTGCGCCGCAATAATTCGCGTTTTCACATCGTCTATGAGGCCGAGGTCTTTGAACTCGTTCATACCCTTCCATATTTTGGTCAATAATGACCCTGAGCCCACGGGCACAACAACGGCGTCGGGCGTGTCCCAGCCAAGCTGCTCCGCAACCTCGTAGCCCAAGGTTTTTGAGCCTTCTGAGTAGAATGGCCTGAGGTTGATGTTTACAAAGCCCCAGTTGTAGGTGCCGGCAACCTCTGCGCAGAGCCGGTTTACTGTGTCGTAGTTGCCCTCCACTCCGATGAGATTCGGACCGTAGACAAGGGCCTGGATGATCTTGCCGAGGTTGAGGTCTGCCGGAATGAATATATAGCTTGCGAGCCCTGCCTTTGCTCCGTGCGCGGCGACGCTGCTTGCAAGGTTTCCTGTGCTTGCGCATCCGATTGTGTCGAATCCGAAGTCCAATGCCTTGGAGACTGCCACTGAGACTACGCGGTCTTTGAATGAAAAAGTCGGGTTTACAGAATCGTTTTTGATGTAGAGTTCGTCTAGGCCGACTGCTTTTGCAAGGTTGTCTGCACGGTGCAGCGGTGTGAATCCTGGCTGGAGGTCTACAACTCTTTCGCCGAGGGGCAGCAGATCCCGATATCGGAACAATGTGTTCGGCCCTTTTTCTATGCTTTTTCTTGAGATCTTCTCGGCTATTGCATCGTAGTCATAGACTACTTCAACTGGTCCAAAGCATTCATCGCATATGCTGATTGGCGAGATTTCATATTCTTCCCCGCAGTTTCTGCATTTGAGTCTGTTAACCTGTGTCACCGTAAAATCACCTGAAACAACTGTTATAAGCTAAAAGAAAAATATTATTTATATTTATACTTATGGGTTTTATATATTACTACGGGTAATATAATTATGATTGATGCTCTCTGAAACAGCTCGACATGAATCACATCCCTGCCTATAACTATAACACTGTTTATGGGGTGATCGAACATTCAAAAGATGCAAATCGATTTTGGCATGTAATCAAGTATTCAATGAGAATTATGGTTTTTTATAAAAGGATGGGTTTATATATCTGCGGGTTATACTAATTATAATCGGGAATGCCGTTTAACGCTATTTAGAGAAAGAGAAGTGCTGCCATGAGCATACTAGGGAAATCATACTTGGGATGGGTCGAAAACAGTACAGTATCTAGAGATTATTGAGGCTGGGAGGGGAATGAAGGGGTTATGAAAAAGGGGTATGAGCGGCTTACCTCCGTCATCGAGGCGACCACAGATATTATAGGCCTGGCAGACAGTGATGGCAACATCCTCTACATCAACCCTGCAGGCCGGAAGAGCATCGGCCTTGATGACGATAATGAGGTCTCAAATATCAGGATAATGGACCTCCTTCCCCCGTCATGGAAAGAGTTCATGGAAAAAGAGGTTGTCCCTACAGCGGTGCGTGACGGCTCCTGGAGCGGTGAGATAGGGCTTTTACATATAGATGGCCGTGAAATCCCTTCATATGCTACACTTCAGCTCGCAAAAACACCAGAGGGAAACATTAAGAATCTCACATTTATCTTCAGAGACATCACTGAACAAAAGAAAACCGAAGAAGCACTAAAGAAGAGTGAAGCAAGTCTATCTGAAGTCCAGCATATCGCCCATATAGGAAGCTGGGATCTGGACCTTGTTAATAACACTCTCAGATGGTCAGATGAGGTCTACCGCATATTTGGTTTAAATCCACAGGAATTCGGGGCAACATATGAAGCTTTTCTAAGCACTATCCACCCTGATGACAGAGAATATGTAGATAAGAAATATAGAGATTCAGTAGAGAAAGATTCACCTTATGACATTGTGCATAGGATAGTTCGTCCAGATGGCGAAGTGCGTTATGTCAATGAGAAATGCAGACACTTCCGCGATGAGAGTGGAACGGTGCTTAGATCTATTGGCACGGTTCAAGACATCACTGAGCGCAGGCGATCAGAAGGCATTATCCACGCCAGAGCAGGGCTGTTTGAGTATGCGGAGAACCACACCCTTGACGAGCTGATCGAGGAGACTCTGAATGAGGTGGAAAAACTCACAGGCAGTCTTATCGGTTTTTATCATCTTGTCGATCCAGACCAAAAATCGCTAACCCTCCACAACTGGTCTACAAGGACAAAGAGAGAATACTGCAAGGCAAAAGGAAAGGGATCCCACTATAAGATAGCTCAGGCCGGTGTCTGGGTGGATTGTGTTCACCAGCGTAGGCCGGTCATCCATAATGATTATGCCTCTCTGGAGCATAAAAAAGGCCTGCCCAGGGGGCATGCGCCTTTGATACGTGAGCTTGTGGTGCCGGTTATGCGCGGCGACCAGATCATGGCGATTTTGGGTGTCGGGAACAAGCCGTGTAACTATGACGAGCAGGATGTAAAGACCGTTTCTCTTCTCGCTGATCTTGCCTGGGACATCGCCGAGCGCAAGAAAAGAGACGCGGATATGAAACGGTATTTAGATGAACTTGAAGTCCTTAGGGAGATTGACACGAATATCATCGCCAGCCTGGATCTTGACTCGCTTTTAACCTATATTGTTAACAAATCAGCGGAACTCGTCGGCGCTGACAGTGCCTTCTTCGGTTTCCTTGAAAAAGGAGTTATTCGATTCAAAACCCTTTGGGGGATTCGGACTAAAGAGTTCAAGAACTTGGTCCTTAAGAAGGGCATGGGTTTTGGTTGGAGGGTTGTTGAGGAGAAGAAGCCAATTATTGTGGAGGATTATTTTAAAGAGAACCCGATTAAAAACCCGCTCCTAGAGGTTGTGAGAAAGGAGGGGTTAATCTCTTTTGCAGCGATTCCGCTTGTATCAGGCAAAGAAGAATGCATCGGTGTGCTGTTTGTTGCAAACCGCAGAAAAGGAGGGTTTGACACGGGGCAGATGAGAACACTCGAAACCCTTGCCGGACAGGCAGCTATTGCGGTCGGGCAATTCCAATTCATGGAAGAGATACAAGTACACATGTCTGAAGTTGAAACCCTTAACGAAGTGATGAGCGCCTTGACTTCCGAACTCTCCCTGGGCGCGCTTCTGGAGCTCATCACCAAAAAATCCAAGGAAATAATTGGCGCCAGATATGCCGCTGTAGGTGTTCTTGATAAGACTGGAACAGGTCTTGAAAAATTCATCTATGCCGGCATGAGTGAAGAGGAGATAGCAGGGCTTGAAGGCACGCACACCCCTACAGGTGAAAAAGGCATTCTCAGGTCGCTGTTGAAGCAGAAAAACACGATTCGTCTTGATGATCTGACTAAGGACACAAGATTTATAGGATTTCCCCCTGGACACCCCTTAATGAAGTCGTTTTTAGGCGCCCCCATAATCTTCAGGGACAAGGTCTTCGGCAACATCTATCTCGCAGAAAAAGAGGGTGGATTCACCTCAGAGGATGAGAATCTCATTAAATCTATTTCATCGATTGCCGCTGCAGCTATTGAAAATGCAAGGCTCTTTACAGATCTTGAAACCGCCTTTAATGAGCTCAAGGATGTGGACCGGCTGAAATCTGACATCATCTCCAACGTCAGTCACGAGCTTCGAACCCCGATAACAATCATGATAACTTCTTTAGAGCTTTTAAAGGATGAAAGAGAAGAAGAGCTTCGAGACGAGCTTCTAAATCTAGCTTTGAATGCTTTACACCGCCAAAACATGACCGTTGACGACCTGTTAACTTCTGTGGCTATAAGGAAAAAAGAGATTAGACTGAATCTGGAGCCTGTGGATCTGGTTCAGGCTTTAGCGCTGGCGCGGGTGGAACTAAAGCTTTTTGCCGATAAAAAGAATGTGAAGCTGGCCACTCAGCTTGAAGAGGGCTTGCCACTGGTTATGGCAGATTTTACGCATCTTAAACATGTTCTTCGCAATCTGATTCATAATGCGATTAAGTTCAGTAATAGTGGGGGTGAAGTAACTATTTCAGCCGGGAAAATTGCGGACACCCTTAAGGTCTGCGTGAAGGACAATGGTATTGGGATGTCAGAGGACATTCAGAACCATATATTTGACCCCTTGTATCAGGGTGATCCCACAACATCAAGAGCCTATGAAGGCACTGGCATGGGGCTGGCCATTGTAAAGGATCTGGTTGAAGCACATGGGGGCAGAATAACTGTGGATAGCAAGCTTGGAGAGGGGAGTACATTTTGTTTCACTCTCCCGATAGAAGGTGGAAAGGGAAAGGAGTTTTCCCAGATGGAGATGGATTTAGATGGCAGATATACTGTTAGTGGACGATGAACCTGAGAGATTATGGCCACGACGAAGATAGTTCTGGAAAGAGCGGGTTACACGGTTATTGAGGCAGAATCCGGTGCCGAGTGCTTGGAGAAGCTAAAGAAGAATCAGCCGGACCTTATCCTGCTTGATGTTATGCTTCCAGATGAATCTGGGTGGGGACGTGTGCAGAAAGATCAAAAAAGATGGGAAAACAAGGGACATTTTAGTTGTTATGTTTACTGTGCGCACAAGCGAGGATCCTGTGGAAAAAAGCCTAAAGTGTGCAGATGCCCAAATCTAGAAAGCCCTTTAGAATAGAATATCTTCTCAAGACGATTAAAAGGCTCTTAGATAAATGACCTAATCAACATAATAAACCTCACAGAACACCCTTTCCGCCCGAATCCACTTTTAATCTGTGCATTCAGCGTTGTGTTATCACTCTTCTAACTGATGCATTAACTTAAAGAACAAAAAAGTCAGTGTAGAGCCTATTAAAATTGGTACTATCAATGGTACTGCAACCATAAGCCCTATAAGAATAGCTGTGGTATCAATATCCCCTAAACCTTGGTCATATATCCAAGCTAAAAACATCCAAAAAATGACTCCACCGCCTGATAAGATCCAAGTAGTCAGCCCCGCGAAAATAGTATCTGTATATGATGTTCTGTTAATGCCCTGCCATTTAATAACAAGCAGGGCAACAATAATGCCTAGAAAAAAACCAGGTAAGGTGAATTTCCCTATAATTATAAAAAAGGGAGTAGACTGCGACGGAGGATTCGAGCGAGGGAAAACCCAGAGTATAGCTGCCCAAAGCCCTGCGACAAATATTCCAGGAACTCCAATCCAAATACCTGCTTTAATTGGAATTTTCAACCCGGATTGATATTTTTCCAATAGTCCATTTGACATATATCTTGCAAACTTTTACAGGCCTTCAATGGCCTCCCATGCGCCGTACTGCTCCCGCATCTTTTTAATCTGCTCACTCAGATTTTTATTCTCCTCCTCGAGCTTACGGATCTTACTCTCTGTCTCACTTTGAAAGGAGCGAACCATTTCCTTCGCCTTCTTCTTCACATCCTCAATTTCATCTTCAAGCTTACTGATCTCAGCCGAACTCTCTTCCTCAAAACGTTTCTTCCCCTCTTTAAGCGCGGCTGTAAGCTCGCCAACCCTGGTCTCAAGCTCAGCCTTCTCCTTTGAAAGCGCTGCCACCCTGCCACGATAGTCGTCAACCGTCATCTTCAGGGCGTAGACCTCTTTCAAACCCTCTTCAAGCTCTTTTTCCCTGCTCTTCAAATCAACTTCACCAGTCGTGATAGACTCCTGCCGCTCTAAATACTCCATCTCAAGCTTTCGAAGCCGATCCCGCAGATCTGTGTTCGCCGATTCAAGCTCAAGAATCCTTGCAGACATTGCAATCTTCTCCTGATCACCCTCGCCGCCGTGTCCGCCTGAACCTTTATTTCCCGTGCTGCCGCGTTTAAAAAGTGCCATTAAACCCCTCCTCTATTAGAGCTTGTCAATCTCAAGAACCCTGATCTCTTCCTTGAGTTTTTCAACCTGTTTTTCAAGTTTTTCAGCCGCATCCTTCAAATCCCCGATCTCCCGGTCCTTCTCAAGAGTTAGTTTGCTTAAGGCCTCTTTGGTCTGAGACTTCACATCCTCGATTCGACGCTCATGCACACGCTCCCGTCTCTCAATCTCCTCTTCAAATTCCTGCTGAAGCGAAGCGATCTTCTTCTTCTCAGCCGCAAGCTCACGTTCAAAGCCGGCCTTCAGCTTCTCAGTGTCCTTTTCAACACCCTGCTTATAAGATTCAAATTCAGAGGAAATCTTCTCTTTTTCCTTGTTAAGCTCGCCCAGTTTGATCCGATATGTTTTGAGTTCATCCTCCATGGCTGAAAGCTTTGAAAAGTCGCCTTCAAACTTTGCCCTGAAATCTTTAAACTCCCGTTCCTGGCTGAGGATTACTTCTTTAGCCTCTTTAAGCTTGGCAAGCGCCTCCTCATGCTGCCTGATAACATTGAGCCTTTCATCCTCGCCGGATTTCAGTTTGCGCTGCGCCTCCTCTATATCGCGGCCCAGTTTGCGTGTCATAGACTTCGAACGATTTGCCTGCCGCTTCTGTCTGCGAAGGGACAAGAGCAGCACCAGTGAAAGGAGCAGTAAAAAGACAAATAACGCTGAAAAGAGGACCTCGAAAAGCTGAAGTGTTATGCCAAGGAAATTGGCAGTCGGCTCAAAGACAGCTACCATGTTCGCACATTTCCCTCTCAACTAGATAAATCTTATCCTCAAAAATCCTCTAAACGTCTATAGCAATGTCATTGCCGCGTCCATAGCGAGACCCAGGTATCTGCCAAAATCCAGAAAGATAACAACTGTAAACACGACACAGGTAATTATAAGGAACAAAAAGAGCCGCGGCTCAGGCTTTCTCTCAACCTTCTTCGGAAGATCCCTGAAATACATGTTCTTCATCACATGGGCATAGTAATAGAGTGACACGGCACTGTTAACTACCCCGAATACAGCCAGAATCGCCATCTTAGCGTCAATCGCGGCTGCGAATAAAATGAACTTTGAGAGAAATCCCGCCAGAGGAGGCACACCTGCAAGAGAGAGCAGGAAAAAGACCATTGCAAGGCTTGTTGTCGGGGCAAGGTCACGTACCCCTTTATAATCCTCATAGGTGTGGAGATTATATGTGTTTTCGAAGAATGAAACCACTGCAAAGGCGCCGCCTGCCATGAATACATAAGCCAGGATATGTAAGAAACCGCCTGCAAAGCCGAGGGGTGTTACAACAGCCAGGGCAATCAAAATGTAGCCTGCATGCCCTATCGATGAATAGGCAAGCATACGCTTTACATTGCTCTGCGCGAGAGCAGCCACATTACCCCAGGTCATGGTGAGAATCGCGAGTAGTGCGAAGGCCAACATCCATAACTCAGAAACAGCCCCAAGAGACCCGCCGAATATCCTAAATACCGCGGCAAAACCCATAGCCTCAGCTCCAGTAGCCAGAAGGATGGTAACCGATGTTGGCGCTCCCTGATATGTGTCAGGCACCCAGAGATGGAAGGGCACCGCTGCAATCTCAAATCCGAATCCTGCGATGAGAAGTATAACTCCAAGCGCAAGGATGGGGTCGAACATGCCGTGACCTGCTACAAGGGCTGTAATAGATTCTGATATGACTGAGAGATAGGTTGAGCCTGTGACACCGTAGATAATGGACATTCCAAAAAGGATTACCGCCGATGAAAATGCTCCGATAATGAAATATTTGAGTGCCGCTTCAGAGGAGGCCGGGTCTTTTTTGATGAAACCTACCAGCGCGAAAACAGATAGCGTCGCAAGCTCAAGGGACACGAAAAGCGTGATAAGCTCGCCCGACGAGGCTACAAGCATCATACCGAGAGTTGCATAGAATATAAGCGAGAAATAGACGCCTGTATCATCGATCTCCTTTGTTGAAACCGCTGTGCCGACTACAAGCAGGGCGACAATCAAAAAGATGAGCTTGAAGAACTGGGAGAAGGGGTCGATGAGAAGGATTCCGCCCCAGATACTCGCCTCAGCATTGATAAGCGCAATTACCGCAATCAGGCTTGCCCCTAGACCTGCAAAGGTCCAGTATGTGAGCAGCTTTTTATCCTTCTCCTTTGTAAAAGCATCAAGTAGAGGGGTGAGTAGCCCCCATACCATCATAATTATCTCCGGAGAAACAGTTGTCACAGGATTCATCATCTATACTCCTAGAATAGCCACAACATTTGCAACGGACGCCCCCATCATATCCAGAAGCGGTGACGGGTAGATGCCGAGGACGATGGTCAAAAGTATGAGTATCGCAAAGGGCACAAGCTCAGGCCAGAACTCAAGATCCTCAATATGCTCAGGCAAGGTTTTCACTGGCTCTCTGAACCCAAGCCTCTGAAGAGTCCAGAGGAAATAACCTGCCGTGATAATAATTGAGAATACCACGATGATTGCCACGAATTTCAGGGATGCGAAGACACCGAGGAATATGAGAAACTCAGCCACGAATCCAGCGAGTCCCGGAAGACCCATCGACGCTAAAAAGGCGATGGCAATCGACCCCATAAGTAGAGGCGTTTTCTTCCCGAATCCAGTGATGTCTTCGATGATCCGAGTGCCTGTCTTGTGATGGATTACACCGGCGATGAAAAAGAGATGGCCTGTAATAATGCCGTGGGCGACCATCTCGTATATTGCGCCTTCAATCCCGATTATGTTGAATGCCGCGATACCGAGAAGGGCGAGACCCATATGGCTAACCGAGGAGTAGGCAATAAGCTTTTTTAGATCTTTCTGCGACATCGCTGCAAAAGCTGCATAGAAAGCGCTCACACCACCGAGAATCAGCATAACCGGAATCCATGCACGAGCACCGTCTGGGACCATTACAAGGCCGATTCTGATAAGGCCGTAGCCACCCATCTTGAGCATGAGAGATGCAAGATGAATACTGCCCGCAGTCGGGGCTTCAACGTGCGCGTCGGGAAGCCAAGTATGGAATGGCCAGACCGGAAGCTTAACGGCAAAACCGAAGAGAAGCGCCCCAAAGATGAGTATCTGAGTGTTCACCGGAAGAGACGGCGCATACTGGGCGATCGCTGCCATGCTGAATGTCCTGGGCTCAACACTAAAGTAGAGCGCGATGATTGCAAGCAGCACAAAGAGGCCTGCAAAATGGGTGTAGATGAAAAACTTGATAGACGCATATTCACGCCTCGGACCACCCCAAATACCTATGAGGAAATACATGGGCACAAGGGTAATCTCCCAGAACACGAAGAACAGGAAGAGATCAAGCGCCAGAAACACGCCTAGAAGCGCGGATTCAATGATGAGGAGCAGGGCAAAATGGATGTTAGTCCTATCAGACACATGCCAAGAAGCTGCCATAGCCAGAGGGGAGATAAGGGTTGTAAGGAGGACCAGTGGATAGCTTATACCATCCACACCAAGGGTATAGGATATCCCCACCGATGGAGCCCATGCAACTGTTTCAACAAGCTGATATGCGTGAGTCGAAAAATCGGCTCTGCCCCAAGCTATAAGCGAAATAATAAAGGTAAGAATCGTTACCCCCACGCCAAAAAACTTGGCCGCCTTAACATCCTTAGTCCCTATAATATATCCTATTATTGCACCGATAACCGGTGTAAAAAGCATTGCCGAAAGAATTCCAAATGACATCATTTACCTCCTTTTACCTAGCTCCTATAACCATAAAAATCCATAGCATTATCGCTCCAATAACTATTCCACTAGTATAATCGTTTACAACTCCAGTTACACTTCTACGGAAGATATCGCCGTACCTATGCAGCACGTCAGCAATCCAGTTGACCACTCCGTCAACCATGTTCTTATCAAAACTATCGGTGTGCGCCGAAACCACCCAAGCACTCCTGCCAATCTGATTTACCGTGCCATCAACAACACGACGATCAAAATTCGACACATAATCTCCATAGATCATGAAGTTCTCCGCAATCATATCACTCTTCTCAGGATGCTGGCCAACCCATGACTTATACTCCTCCGCAGATTTAGCCGGCGTGGCATGGGAAAAATCCTCACCTGTCTGCACATACTTATGATCCATCTTGGCATCAAAGGTCTCCATCGTTTTTGTAACCTTAAGAGCGGCATGTCCTGTTTTTTTGTAGCTGTCGTCGATTGCGCTGTCAAGTGTTGTGAAGGGTCCTTTAGCAAGCCAGATCAGGCTTGTGGCCAGTTTTTCATACCAGTAGTCTGGTCCGAGTTTTCGTGGTATTTTTGTGTCGAGCAGGTTTTGTGTCCATCCTATTGTGAAGATTGCGACTCCGATTATTGTTACGAGTATTACTTCTTGTAGTCCTGCCATTGTGAAGAATTTCACGCTTAGCAGGTGATGGGCTGCCTGCGGGTCAAAGGTGTATGCGCTGAGTACAGGGTAGACTAGTTTTTCAAGTATTAGGCTGGGCTGTACCCCGATATATATTATGAGTGCTGCCATAACGCTCATAGGCAGTGTCATTAGCAGTGGT
>BDTI01000078.1 GCA_002923215.1 archaeon BMS3Abin16
TGCTCGTGAGACGACGGGTTTTGCAAGCTCGATTATCGGATGCAGCGCGGAGGCCGGGATTGAATCTTATCTCACGGGGGATGCGACTCCTGACGGCCGGCCTGGTGTGGTTGTGCAGATATGGACTGGGAAGAAAAAGATGCTTCACGAGCTTTTGGATCGCATTGGGCAGTGTGTTCTCACAGCGCCGACGACTGC
This sequence comes from archaeon BMS3Abin16, assembly GCA_002923215.1. Lineage (GTDB taxonomy): Archaea > Hydrothermarchaeota > Hydrothermarchaeia > Hydrothermarchaeales > SZUA-236 > SZUA-236. The sequence goes on from BDTI01000078.1 coordinate 199, forward strand.
GGTTTTCGATTGGTGTGGTGAGGGATGTGAAACGGTTGATGTAGGCCGGAAGATGCGTTATTTTGGTGACGGATTTGCAAAAAAGACGAAGGTTTCCGGGAGGCGGATGTATGCTATTCCGATTATGATGGGTGAGTTTTTGATTGAGCGCGATTTTGGTTTTTCAAAGGGTGTTGCCGGCGGGAACTTTCTGATTATGGGCTCGGATCTTGACTCCAGTCTTTCTGCTGCTGAGGCTGCTGAGGCGGCGATTGCAGGTGTTGAAGGCGTTATCTCTTCTTTTCCCGGCGGCGTGTGTGCGTCAGGCTCAAAGGTTGGGTCCAATAAATATGGGTTCATGAAGGCGACTACTAGTGAGTTGTTCTGTCCCACGCTTCGCGATGAGGTTTCAGGGTCGATGGTTCCGGAGGGTGTGGGCTCGATTGCTGAGATCGTGTTAAACGGTGTCTCAAGGGATGCTGTAGCTCTTGCAATGAAACGGGGGATTGAGGCGGCAACATCGGTTGAGGGGGTAATGCAGATTTCCGCTGCTAACTACGGCGGAACCCTTGGAAATGTCCCGATAAAACTCTATGAACTTTGGGGGTGAAAATATGTCTGTTGATTGTCTGTTCTGTAGGATTATTGCGGGCGAGATTCCAAGTTATAATGTTTATGAGGATGAGTTTGCCTTTGCTTTTCTCGATATCAATCCGATTGCAAGGGGGCATACGCTTGTGCTGCCCAGGGTGCATGTAACAAAGCTTGCAGAACTTGAGGGTGAGGCTTTGAGCGGGCTTGCTGCCGCACTTCAGAGGGTTGCTGCAGGTGTTGAAAAGGCGCTTGAGCCTGAGGGTTTGAATATTTTCATTAATCAGGGTGAGGTTGCGGGGCAGGTGATCCCGCATCTGCATGCGCATATTGTTCCTCGTGAGAAGGGTGATGGTGTGCGTTTTGAAACGCCTGTTGTCAAGTTGGCTGAAGAAGAGTTTGGGAAGGTTTCAGAACTGATTTCAAAGACAATTTAAGTTTAAACAAATTATTATAATTATTGGTCTACCACCGATTTTTATGCTCAAACTTTCCCCCGATTATCACTTCAAGCTTTTCCCTCTTAATACGCGTTGTTTCATCTTTAAATTCCGCACATTCGCCCCCGATAAGCTCTAGTTCATGCACCTCTCCACTAAGCAGTTTGAGCTGCTCCATCTTAATATTCAGCTCTTTTTCAGCCATCTCGACTTCCTGGCGTCTGGCTGAGAGAATGATGCATCTTGATATGATTATCCCGATGTAATAGAGTCCTGCAATTATCGCTGCTCCGCCTACTAGTTCTGCAAAATTCATTACGCTGATTTATATGTTTAAACAGATATTTAAAGCTTCTGTTCAAAGTCGATATTCAACCATTGAAACATGCCAAAATTATAATAAGAAAACCCCGCCGATAAAAACCCCATGAAAATAGAGCTTTCAAAAGCTGTTCAAGAAAAATTTCCAGGGCTGATCGTAAAACCCTTCCACATAAAAGGCGTAACCATTGAAAACACACGCCCCGAACTTGAAAAATTCAAAGAAACAGTAAAAGACGCGATAAAAGCAGACTACACAATCCAAACAATAAAAGACACGCCCATAATCCGGATGTACCGCGACTTTTACTGGCGCGCAGGAATCGACCCAACAAAGACCCGGCCAGCATCAGAAGCACTCATCAGAAGAGTGCTCAAAGAAAGGCCGCTGCCACGGATAAACACCCTCGTTGACACATATAATCTGGCATCGATGAAGACGAACATGGCACTCGCCGCCTTTGACGTTGCAACAATCACGGGCAACCTGGAAATGAGGATGGCAAAACCCTGGGAAAAGTTCCTGGGAATCGGCATGCAAAAACCGCTCACACTCAAAGGAAAGGAACCTGTCATCACCGATGAAGAAAAGACAATCGCCGTCTACCCTTACAGGGATTCAGAGGCAACCAAAGTCACACTCGACACTCGGGACACACTCATCCTCGTCTGCGGCGTTCCCGGAATCACACCCGCCATGATCGAAAAAACCGCAGTCCTCACATCAGAATACATCACACGATTCTGCGGCGGCGAAAAACAGGATTAGCCGCCTAAACTCCAGACAACCTTGTCAAGGACGTTCTCCTTCGCATCCATAAGTATAATCGCCCCTGTAGCCGTGACCGAACCATCAGATGGGAAATAAACACCTGTGCTACGCTTGCCCTCAGGGTTGAACACACCGCCATAAATCGTCCAATAACCTTCTTCAGCAACAGATGCCCCGCTGTCAGATGACTTAACCTTGTAATGAGTATCCCGATAGTCAACTAGGTGGTATGTCAAGAGGTTAACATCAGCATCGCCCTGATTGTAGAGCTTAACCATCCATTTGGATGCATCAATATCATAAACCACTTCGCAGATATAAATGTCTTTAATCTTATCCGGATAAGCGTGTGTGAAAGGATATTTTTCTGACTCCGGGCAGGGACCCAGGTCCTCAGCCTCTTCCTCAGACGTTGTGTCTGCAACATTGGCAACAATCTCCTGGGCAACTGCCACCATGTTATCCCGGTTTGCCTGAAGCGTGAGATGCCGATCAGAGCCTGCGAAGATCCACACAGTTTGATCAGGATTCTTTCCCCATGGATCGGTGGAAAGGTATTTTTTACTGCTACCCTCTGTTCGAAGATAATCGGCGTCATCAATCCCCAATATCCCGGTGCCCTTGACTATCTCGCCAACACCCTCCAGCGCGTCCGGCCCGCCGAGAACAATTATGAATCTTTCATCTTTATATGAATCGAAGTTCGCAGCAGTTGCATGTATCACATCAAGCCCCTTTTGTTCAAGATAATCAAAGAGCTCAGTTGAAAGCATCTTGTCAACCGAGCTTGCGAGAACAACAACCCTAGGCTTTGGCGCAAGCGTGAGATCAAGAACCGCTATGGACGGGTAGACTGGCGTGTCAGAATACTGGATGAACGCAGCGCCCGCCGACGGCTGATACTCATCCATAGTAAAGCGCACAGTGTTCACCGCTTTGAGACTATCGACCACTGAAAACTCCTTTACAACAAAATCACTCGCAGAATAAAGATATGTGGCATGGTTGTCCTTAAGTTCGTCGCCGTTGAAAAAGAGAGCGTCATGAAGCTGCTCTTTACTCTGATAAACCGTGAGAAGAGTAGCATCCGCAGCTGAGGTGTCAGCAGCCCCGTTGAAAACAAGATCATAACCAACATCAACATAATCAGTCTTCTCAAGATACTCCACACCCTGATAAACCCAGTACACATGCTCCTCATCAGATGGATAGAAGTTTAGGAGCAACGCGCCATCGAAAAAATAGCTCTGAGTCGAATAAACATCAGTAATTGTAACCGTGTTTACACCACTCCTCACAAGCCCTGTAACATCGAAGCTGAATGTCTGACGTTCATGGTCCAGCCGGCCATCACCCCTGGGACTCGGCCCAACAGGTGTGGCGTGCTCAGATGCGACAAGAACCTCGCCGTTGAAAGTCGCTGTAAAAATCATTGAGGGCTGATAAAAATCAGAGATAAAAAGATAAAGATAAGAGCGAACCAGCGCATCCGAACCAGCTACATCAATGTTAAAGCTGTGCGGCAGATTTCGATCTCTGAGAGACACCCGGTTAAAGCTCGCACCCTCAGACGCCTCAGGATAAACACCGGAAACTTCAAGACGCAGATTCTCACGCACACCCTCCATAAGAGGCTCAAAGGCATTGTCACCGACTCCGGCAGCATAAACACTCCCAGCTGTTGCTGACAGAAAAAAGATCATAATCAGGGAAAAAACCATTAATTTACCAAGACCACATCTCATAATCAAATCACTAACACAATATATGCCTGAGTCGATTGATAGTTTAACCTTCAAAAAAAATTGAACAAAACCAAAGATTATATACCAAAAAACAAAAGAAACACACACACTAGAGCGGCTATAGTCTAGCGGTAGGACTCAAGCTTCCCAAGCAATTAGGTAAAACCAAAATGAAGCCTAACAGCGGAAAAAGCTTGCTGCCCGGGTTCGAATCCCGGTAGCCGCATTTGTCACCCTTATTCAAACTTCGACTATCATCTCGTTTGAATTTCGCTCGACACCGAAAAAATCAATCGAACACAGTGTTCGATTGTTTGGATTGTTTTTGCGACAGTTTAGCGACAGCGCAAACTGAGGGAAAAAGGTGGAGTGTTTCGTAATATATAGAACAAAATATATTAGTGGACACTCTACTACTTTTAATTGAATGAGTGAATTTATCCATGGGGAGCGTGGTCAGGGAGCTATTGAATACATACTCTTAGCCGGCGGTATTATTGTGGCCGCCGTTGTGGTTTTTACAATCTACTCGCGGATGGCGGGTGAGGCTGGGAACCGGATCAACGCAACAACTGAGGCGGCTTCGTCGATTATGTCTTCAAGAATAAACGCATCACTCGCTGAAATGTTTTCATAATACATGTGTTGTGTGGGGTTTTAGTTTTAGCAGCAGCAGTCCCTAAGCGAGGTGTCTCTGCACATACCACTACTGCAGGGCAGGCCTTCTCGCACTGACTCCAGGAAGGGGAGCAGGTTTCTTTGTTCTACGGCTTCTCGGAATCGTTCGATTTTTTGCTCATAAAGTTCAGGACTTGGCGTAGCGTCAGACATACGCTATTCCTCCCGTCCTGTTTCCTGGATGTATTTACTGTGTATATTGGGTATGTACCAGCCTGTTTTTCTTGTAAAGCTTTCTCTGAACTCGGCCGCCCTTTTATGCAGTGAAGTGTGTGATTTCAGGTTATATGCTCCTTTCATTTCAAATCGTCTCCAATCCATGTGTTGTAGTATATGATTCTTCAGGATTGGTCGTCAGGTTCTGGTGAGGTAAAGTTTTTGTTTCAAATCTCGAAAGTGTTGAAAAATGGATGGAAAAATAAGCTCAGACACGGTGCAGTTTAAGTCTGTTAAGATTGTGAGGCCAAGGGGGGTTAAAAATTAGTTCGAGGTAGGGTGGAAGGAGGGGTAGGTGGTGGTAAACCCCCGCAGGCCTTACAAGATAATATGCTGTTTGATCTGGGGATAAACTTTGTCTTTCAAAATTCGAAATACAACCTGGTTTGGTTTTAGGCTCGTTTAATCGGGTTTGTGAGAAGCCATTTCACAGTTTTAACAAGTTTTTTTCTGTCGATGGGTTTATTGATATGCCAGTCTGCAAGGGCGTAGTCAAGGCTTTTCACCTTGTCTTCATCCTCTGATTTTACTGTGAGCATTGTAACCATCGTGTCCTTCGTATCGTCATCGGCTTTGATCTGTTTGCAGGTCTCCCAGCCGTCAAGCTCAGGCATCATAACATCAAGAAGCACAAGATCCGGGTCTTCGCTTTTAATCTTCTCAAGGGCTTCTTTGCCGTTATTTGCAACGATTACATCGTATCCCTCACGGGTCAGGGTTTCTTTTACGATAAAGGTGATGTCGGGCTCGTCGTCTACAACCATAATCTTTGTCATCTTAACCACTCACAGTTACATATTTGTTTAGACACATATATATTTAGTACCCATATTTGTGTATTTTTTGATACATTCAAAATAATTTTTTTTGTATATAAGCTTTTGTCAGATCGCATAAGGCGGGCTCTTGACGCGGATTCTAATCAGTTTCAAAACAGCACCGTCCCCCTCTATGTGAGTTGTCAGCGCCGCGCCCACGATCTGTTGGATAATTCAGGTTTCCACTCACCAGCTTTATGCCTCTCTTGCATGGATGGTGCGCTCTGGTCGTTTATGCTCAATGTCCGGCCTGGGTTCGCGCCTGTAATGTCCACAGAGTCCACTATCCGTGTTTTTTATCCCTTTATTCGAAATAAATGTTCCAAGGTTTGTTGTTATCCGACTTTTGCATGTTCAGTCTTTTCCCGAAAGGATGCAGATGTTTATGTGCAATCGTTCAAATCCTGCCGGCTGCAACCCATAAAATAGAGGGTGTGTGTCTGGACATGCCGAACTCTGTATTACGGTGCTGAAGCAGTCTTTGGAAAATCACCCTTAAAATGGAGCTGGCCATCGTTTATGCTCAGTGTTTCTATGTTGAGTCCTGGCATCTTTGCGAGCTGATCGTTTATCGTGTCCTCAAGCTCGTTTTCACCCTGATCAAGATAGCTCCCGGGCACAGGCACCCATCCAGCCTTCGCCTTATCAATCTCAAGTCTAAGTGTTGCCGGGCTTCCCTTCACGATACGGCCCTTTGCATAAACCGGTCCTGCGAAGTTCACGCCACGATCCTTTAGATCCAGATACGCGCCAATCTCCGCCTCGTTGTTATTTCCAAGTTTTATCTGTATGTCTTTTAGCGGGCCTTTTTCATTGTTCGTGGCCTGCAGATATGATGTGAGTTCAGAGCTTGTGACATAGATGTCCATAGCTCCTGGGTTTGAATATTTTATGTCGCAGTCCAGGCAGTAGTTGCCACTGGGGTCTGTAAGTGTAATGCCTCCACCTTCAAGCATGCTTTCAAAGAGGCCCGGATCGGATTTAACACCCAGATCCGGCGCGTGGTCAGCCCCGACAATGGATGTCAAAACCGGGATTTTTATGAGTCCTGTTGACGCCACAACAAGGAGAACAATAAGTAGTAGCGCAACCAAAACAATTCCGATAATATTTATGGTTTTCATAATATTATTTACCTCCATATAAATCTGTGTATCCATCAAATTTAAACTCTTCTGCCGCGTGGTAGCGGGCTGCGAGTGGGGGTGTTTGAAGAAAAAGCTTAATAGTTGTGGCTATGTAGTTGTGGCCATGGAATTTGTGTTTCTCGGCACAGGCGGCGGGCGGTGGATGACGATTACTCAGAGGAGGCATACCGGCGGTTTTCGGATTCACGGCCATCAGAATATCCATGTTGACCCTGGCGCGGGGGCGGTTGCGCGGGCCGCTGCAAAAAGGATAAATCCGCTTTCAACAAAGGCGGTTTTAGTCTCACACTGTCACCCTGATCATTATACCGATGCTGAGGTGTTCATCGAAGCCATGACAAAGGGGATGACAAAAAAAGCCGGACTCTTGGCCGCGAGCAGGAGCGTAATCCATGGTAATTCTGAGCTTGGGCCGGCTGTTTCCAGGTATCATCGAAGCAGGCTTGCTGAGGTGCATGTCCTCTCGCCGGGTGAAACATTTAAAATCGGTGACATCGGTGTGGAGGCGCTTCCAACCAGGCACAGCGACCCTGATGGTGTAGGCTTCAAATTCTACACTGACCAAGGTGTTGTCACCTACACAAGTGACACGGAATATTTTGATGAAATGGCAGATGTCTACAAAGATTCCAGTCTCATGATTATCAATGTGATCCGGCCGAAGAATGAGCGTTTGAAGTGGCATCTTTGCAGCGATGAGGTGATAAAGATTTTAAATGAGATAAGGCCACAGACAGCGATAATAAGCCATTTCGGAATGAAGATGATACCTGTTGCACGGCAAGAGGCCTCTCGCATTGAGCGCGAGACAGGGGTGCATGTTATCGCGGCCCGCGATGGTATGAGGTACACGTGGAAATGACAGATAGAATCGAGCCAAAGATAGGGGAGAAACGGTGGAAAAAAGACCTTGAACCTGAGATTTACAAGACTTGGAAAAAAAGCGGCACCTACAAGTTTTCCCGGGAATCGGAAAAACCGGTGTACTCGATTGACACGCCGCCGCCCTATGTGAACACGCCCGTGCACATCGGGCAGGCCACAACCTATGTGATGATGGATATGTTTGCACGGTTTCGGCGGATGACCGGAAGTAGTGTACTCTTCCCGCTGGGATTGGATCGAAACGGGCTTCCAATCGAGATGGCGGTGGAAAAGAAATTCAAAGTCCGGCTCAGCAGCACGGATCGGGAGAAGTTCATCGAGCTCTGCCACAAGGTGCTTGAAGAATCATCAGCTGAAACCGAGGACTCATTTCTGCGCCTCGGCATCGGATTCAACTCCTGGGAAGTGGGAAGTGAGATCGGCGATGTGTATCTCACAGACTCGCCTGAGTATCGGGCGCTTACACAGGAGACCTTTATTGACCTCTGGAATAAAGACCTTATTTATGAGGCAGCGCGAATCAATAATTTCTGCCCTGGCTGTCAGACCACAATCGCTGACTCAGAAATCGAGTACAAAGAAATATCCACATATTTCAACGACATCAAATTCACGGTGAAAGAAACAGGAGAGGAGATAGTCATCGGCACAACACGGCCTGAGCTTGTATGCACCTGCGGGATGGTGATTTTCAACCCTGACGACGAGCGCTACCAGCACCTGGACGGTATGACTGCGATATCACCAGTCTTTGAAAAGGAGGTGCCGATTCGTGCGCATCCCATGGCTGATCCTGAGAAGGGTACAGGTCTTGTTATGATGTGCAGCGCTGGCGACACCTCTGACATTCGTTTCTTCATTGAGATGAAGCTCGAGCCTCTTATCGCCATCAACGCTGACGGGACAATGAATGAGCATGCTGGTTTTCTCTCAGGGCTCAGGGTTCGCGAGGCACGCAAAAAGATGATAGCTGAGCTTGAAGCGCGGGGGCTGCTTGTAAACCAGGTGCAGGTGATGCACCGCACACCGATCTGCGAGCGCTCAAAAGATGAGGTGGAGTTTATCGAGATGCCTGAGTTCTATCTAAAGCAGGTTGATTTCAAGGATAAGATGCACGAGCTTGCCCTTGAGATGGATTTCTACGCTCCTGAGAGCAGGCAGATACTTTTGAGCTGGATAGACTCAGTGTCTATTGACTGGCCGATTTCAAGGCGGCGTTACTATGCCACTGAGATACCGCTCTGGTACTGTGAGGGCTGCGGCGAGCCGATTCTCCCTCCCAAGGGCAGATACTACCAGCCATGGAGAGAGGGCCCACCTGTTGAGTCCTGCCCAAAGTGCGGTAGCAAAGATTTCAGGGGCGAGGAACGGGTTTTTGACACATGGTTCGATTCATCGATCACACCGCTAAACATCTTGAAATACTCAAGGGACGATAAGTTTTTCGAAAAAAACAGCCCCTGCACACTGCGCCCACAGGGAAAGGAAATCATCCGAACATGGCTTTACTACACAGTCCTCAAAGACTATCTTCTTACTGGCAAGGTGATATTCAAAGATGTGTGGATAAACTATCACATCGTGGATGAGAAAGGGCATAAGATGAGCAAGTCCCTGGGCAATGTAATCGATCCCAAGGACATCCTCGATCGCTTCGGCGCCGAGCCATTCAGGTTGTGGGCTGCAATTGAGGGTAATCTTGTGAAAACAGATTTCAGGTGTAGCTTTGACAGAATCGATGGCGCGAAGAAAACGATAACCAAGCTTTGGAATGTAGCGCGGTTTATCTCAATGTTTCCAGATGTGCGCGGGGTTGAAACTGCAAGGCTTTGTGAGGCTGACAAGTGGATTATTGAAGAGAGCAACAGGCTTGTTGAATACACGCGGGAGAGCTATGAAAACTATGATTTCCACGGCCCGGCAACAAGGATCAAACACTTTATCTGGGAGACCTTCGCATCCCACTACCTTGAGCTTGTGAAGAGCAGGGCCTACAACCGCGATGAGGCATTCACACCGGTTGAGCAGGAGTCGGTCCACTACACGCTGCACTATGTGCTTGAAACCCTTTTGAAGCTCCTTGCACCGATTGTTCCATTCATAACATACAGGATATACATGGACCTGCGAGGAGAAGACATCCACTTCACAGATTTTCCAGAAACCTCTGAACGTTTTGAACCAAGCTTCACTTCTGATGAGCTAACAGAGCTCAACAGCCTTGTGTGGAAGACGAAAAAAGACAGCGGACTTTCGCTTCGGGAGAGCGTTAAAAAACTAACTGTTCCTGAGCGGTTCAAAGGCATAGAAAAAGATATAACGAGTATGCACAATGTAATAGAGATAGCCTATGGCCTGGAAATCGAGGTTGTGCTTTGAAGGCTGAATGGTGGGTTTGAAAGATGGACAATCGACGACTGACTTCCCGGCTCTCTGGAACAGTGTTACTGCTGCTAGTTTTAGCGCTGGTTTCAGCTGCATCTGGCTGCCTGTCAACAAACGGCGGCCCAGCCGGCGATACATCTCCCTCCGTAAATGTCGTGTGCAACCAGCCATATATTGTCGACGGCTCTGAGTGCTGCCTCGACCGCAATTCCAATAGTCTCTGTGACAACCAGGAGTCAACCCCTCCTCCGCAGACAACCACGGCGCCTGCAACACATCCGCCTCAGACCCAGCCTCCAACTACACTTCCAGAAATAACATCCACAACATCTCCTACAACTACAGAATTATCAACCTCAACAACTGCTGAATCATCAACCACGACATCTATTTCGACAACTACGACTACCGCGTCAACGACTACCACCACCAGTGCTCCGACAACTACAACAACTACCACAAGCAGTACAACGACAAACACTTACCCGGCAGACGGTATTTACCCCTGCAGCCAGGGCCCGGCAGGATATGAATTTCCTCATGGCATATGCCAAAATGATTGTCCGCAAGGACTGGAATGCGAACCCCTCACCTGCACATGCCAATAAAACTGGGGGGCAGTTCTGTTTGCTTCATCGCCTGGTAGAAACTTATTTAAATGCTGCAGGAGAAATTAAAAAGGAGGATATTTGAGGTGGAATAAGTGGTTAAAACAAGGGATGTTATAGTTATTCTAATTATTCTGATTCTAGCTATTTTTGCCTCTGGCTGTCTGTCAACAAGCAGCGACACAAGCGCAGGCAGCGATTTTTCAGGGTCAGAGATAACATGCACACCGCCCTATATCGTGGCAGGCTCATCCTGCTGTCTCGATAAAAACTCAAATAAGATTTGTGATGTTGAAGAGGAAGACGTGCCTGCGACTCCTGCCCCGACAACGCGTGCTCCGATAACCGCTTCTCCTACAACAACGGCGCCTGCGACTCAGCCGCCGCAGACAACAACTGCTCCGGTAACACTGCCACCCACTACTCAGCCTCCAACAACCCTGGCAAAGGCAACAACCACTACAACCGCTCCGACAACAACTTCGACTTCAACGACCACATCGTCAACTACAACACTAAAGTCACTGGTGATGCCTCAACTAAGTAAAACCGATAACCTGGCCAAATACATGGTTGGAATAGAAGGATACACTACCGATGGAAGGGGAACCGAGCTGTGCCTGGACATCTGTGACATGGCGGAAAAATACACTAAGCAGCCTAATGTGGCGCCCTTCAAGTCTGTAAAGGTGGAGTTTTATATTCAGCCATCCAGCACGGCCGCAATCGATTGGGCTCATGAAATTCATTTTGCAAATCAATCTGCTGACAGCAGGAACTGGGTGCTCACAACGTTCATGGGTTATCCGGCTGCGAAAAAGTCATTATCCAACATTGTTATTTCAGATAACAAGGAGTCCCAGGTTTATCTTAGGGTTGCTGTTGGTAATGTGGGCATTCAGTCTCAGATTTCTCAGCGCGTGAGCAAGTACAGCGAGCTTACGCCTCAGCCTGAGCTTGAGGCGATGCTTGATGAGGTTACGGCTGCTGTGATTTCAAGTATGGGTTAGCCGTTTGAAGTGATGTGCTCTTTTTAAAATAGTGGTGTTCCAATCTCTGTGCTTTCATCGATTAGTTCGGCCATTTTTTTCAGGTGCTGGTTCATTGTGTAGCCTGGTTCAAGGTCGATTCCTGATCTAGCAATTTTTTGCAGTTCTCTTTGGAATTTTTCGCTTTCAGCTTCGATTTGGCTTCGATTTTTCTGATTTGATATTTGTCTGATTTGCTCTGGCGGTGTGGTTGAGGTGTAGCCGAAGATTTCTTCTTTGAGTTTTTCGATTTGCTCTAGGGCTGTTTGGTTTGTTATATGTCTGTATGTGATGGTCCAGTGGTTTTTTAGGTTCATGAGTTTTTGATGTGTTTCTTTTGTGATCTCTATTGTTGGCATGATTTCACCGGTTTTTTTGGGTTTATTAGGTTTTCTGTATTTTGTTGTTTTGTCGGAGACTAAACAGCAAGATTTAAATACATGTCACACACCCACTAAAAGCATGAAAGAAATCAAAATCCCCCTCCCAGAAAAAGAAGACCTCGACGAAGCAATGCTCGGCGTGCTCAAATTCTTCCTAGACTCAGAAGCCAAATCCAAGATATACCTCTACCTCAGAAAAAAAGGCACCTCCACATCACAGGAAATCTCAAAAGGCTCAAACCTCTACTCCAGCTCAACAAGAGAAGCGCTAGCAGAGATGACGAAAAAAGGCACAGTCACACGGGAAAAGCTCGAAACAGAAGGCGCAGGAAAAAAACCCTACATCTACGAAGCAATTCCCCCCACAGACCTCATCAAAAAAAAGATCGGCGGAATCGAATCCAAACTCAACAAACTCCTAAACCTCGACAGTAGCTTAAAAGAAGGTAAAAAAGCAAAAGCGCCCAAGATGCCCTATCGGGTGAGAATCGAAAAAATCATAGACGAAAAAGGAGATGCACAGGTTACAATCGAAAGCACCGCCGAGGAAGAAAAACAGTAACACCCAGTCACCTGCTTGTTTTTTGAAAAACTATAAAAGCAGCCGAATCCAATTCATACTAGAGATATAATGAACACAAATGGTGAAGAGAGACGGAAAATGCGGCATTCAAAATTTCCAGTTGTAATCGCAACACTTGGAGGACGTGGAACACGACTCTACCCGCTCACACTCTTTCAAAGTAAACCACTCATACCCATTGTAAACTACCCAATCTTTATGCGCATGATCGAAGTCCTGGTCCGACAGGGCGCGCGAAACATAATATTCAGCACAAAAGGGATTGAAAACAGCCTGCGCATAAAAGACGTCTTCAGATACGGAGCAGACTTCACAGCCCGCTTCAACCTGAAAACCCAGCTAAACTTCATGTACCAGCCTAATTATCGCGACATGGGAAGCGCTGACTCCGTGCGCTATGTCATGGAATACTACAAAGTATCTGACGAAGTGCTTGTTGTAAGCGGTGACAACATCGCAGACCTGGACCTTAAAAGCCTCACAGCATATCACCGTGACAAAGAAGCAGTTGCAACAGTGCTCTTAAAAGAGCTTCCCCCTGATTCGGACCTCTCACAGTTCGGTGTGGCAGAGCTCGATGAAGACGGAAGGATACTACGGTTTTTAGAAAAACCCATGCGCACAGGAACAACGTCGCGGCTGATAAACACGGCAGTCTACCTATTCTCGCCAAAGATACTCGACATCCTCAGAGAAATGGGTGACGGCGCAAGAGACATCGGCTCGGATCTTCTGCCCTATCTGATCGAACACGGCTATCCGGTGTACGGCCTTAAAACCGATGGCTATTGGGCGGATGTGGGAACGCCTGACAACTTCCTGAAAACCGCGCTACACATAGTAAATCAAAAGGTAGGTAACATCCGGTTCAGACCTGAACATGAGATAAAAAACCGTGTTTGGGTGCATCCAACGACGCAAAAGAGATTCAAAGAAGGCGGGCCGCGGATCAGTAGAAGCACGATCATCGGCGGGGACTGTGAAATCCACAACACTGTAATCATCGAGAACTCTTCAATCAGCGATAACTGTATAATCGGTGCGAATGTAACTATCAGAAACTCGGTGGTCATGGATTTTGTGAACCTCAAGGAGGGTGTGAAACTCAACTCATGTATCATTGGAAGATATGCTACAATCGGTGAAGAGAGCATAATCGACGCTGAAAATATGGTTGAGGTTTCAGGTAGAAAAGACCGCACACCCGTTGTTGGTGATAACGTAAATATCGTAGGCCACTCACTCCTGGGAGCATACAAACGTGTTGCGCCTATCGAACACTCTCACACAATCCTCAAGAGCATGCACTTCAAAGAGCTGGGTTATGATGATGCCAACTTCTATTTCATCGAAAAATAGCCCTTCTAAGCTTTTCGTTTAAAGATTGCTGAAAGCAGGTTATAGGCTGCACCTAAAACCGAGTCAATCTTCCTATCAGGCAAGAGCAGCGAAAATTAGCAGTGCTGCCATGAGCGCTGTCTGAAGTCTTTTCACCTGATAAACTCCGATTAAACCTGCGCCTATAATCTGGGCAAGCAGAATATGGGGGGAAAGACTTTTTAAAATAACTTTTTTTTGACTGCACTATCCACCCTCACCGCTTTAATGTAAAACATGCTCGGACATGGCATATATGAATGTCCAGTGCTTTGAAATGCGCTCCCGCCGGTATTCAAAACCATCGGGCGGGAACCTGCGCAGGCTTTTCAGCGCAACCTTGCACCCTGCCGTTCCAAGAGCACCGCGAATCTCACGCTCTGTAAAATACTTCTTTTTATGCACCCTTAGAAAATCGATTATATCTGACTGGCTCATAACCTAATTTTTTAAGCCCACTATATTTAAGGGATTTTTTTAAAAAAATTAAACAAAGCTTAACCCTGATAATCTTCTAGAAGAGTCTTTCAGAAAACTTATTAAGTCTAAAGACCCAGTATAAAATATGGCTAGAGGACATGTAGTGCGGGTCTTTCGGGTGAAAATGTCTGAGAACATGGCAAAGGGACTGGAAGAGCTTGTAAGTGAAGGCTACTATGTCAGTTATGCAGACGCCCTGAGGCACGCGTTGAATCTGCTTCTAAAGGAGAACCGCGAGCAAAGGTTCAGACAGGTTTATCCTTCTCCTCCTGAGGAGAGTCAAAGAGGGAGAGAATCTTCGTCCAATAGGTCAAAAACACCTTTCCCCGTGCAGTAGTATAATAGAGGATGCCTTTTTTCTTGCCCGCCCGCTCCTCTATGCAGCCTGAGCTTATGAGAAATGACAGGTAGTTTTTCATCTGCCGCCCGCTCAGATTCGCCTCATAGAGTATCTTGGTCTTTTTCGCGCCATCAGAGGTGCTTTTCAGGATAAACGCAAGAATCGACATCTCAGCGCGGCGGGTGTTAAGCCCGGACAGGTCGATGGCTTTTAGGTCTGCCTTTGAAAGGGCGTTGAGGCTTTTTTCATATTCCTCGATAAAGCCTTCATCGATAAGCTCAAAGGCGCGCTTCAGCTTGTCTTGATCCAT
>BDTI01000079.1 GCA_002923215.1 archaeon BMS3Abin16
AGCTGGAACAGTCTGGAGGATAAAAGTCCAGTCTCATATTGTTTGAACCGGGAGCCATAACACCCAAAGCAGGAGATGTGTTTACAGGTACACCCATTCGGGAATTGTACATCTCCATGCCGCCAATCCGAGTATAAAGATACAGATAATCATCACCGGGATATGCAGATATGTTTGCAATACCCTCATTTATATAAAATCCTGCATCATAAGGGTCAGCATTTTGGGAACCTGCGCCAAGCATGTAATATGCGTTGTGAAGGGTAGCGTTTGCCGGGATGCTGAAGCTGATCGTGTTTCCATTATCCCCCCATCCAACACCAGGGGTGCAATAGTCAGTATAAAAGTTGGACAGCCAGTTATGGAAATTCCAGGCCGTGGACACAGAGGTCCTGTTCATATCTATGAAGTTGGCCTCTTCAACCTTGTACCATGCGAAACCAGCCCATCCCTCAGGAGGGCCGACCGTTGTACTGGAAATCGAGATGATGTTTTCTGCCAGAGAAGGATTACCCTTAGTAAGATTGAATGTCCCCTCTGGCGTTACCACATCAACCTCATATCTTAGATAGTCCGGGAGAGTAACATTCAAACTCTCATTCAGATCAGCCATAGCCTCATTCTGCAGAGCCACATCACCCCTCCTGATGCCGGTCTGATATTTTATGCTCACATCTCTAAGAGACCCGTTCCTGTCAAGTATGAGGAGCGTGTCCTGTGCAAGGCGTTCACTTGCAATGAGTTGAAAACCTGCGGGTGTGGCCGTGTCAGCCATGGAGGAAACAGAGGCTAATATGATAAATAAGGGGATAAGAGCGAGGACAGCGTCCATTGTGAAGATAAAACCTTTGTTTTTCATATCCCGCCCTCCAGCCGGACTTTAACAACACTTGTTTCTGCAAGCTCAGGCCTAACCGATGTATCATTCATTCCACTAGGGACCTTTAAGATATAGTAGTCAGTGAGTACTGCCGGGCTGCCCTGCGCCTGAATTACAACCCTGTTCTGCTGCCCCTCGACTAATTGTGAGTTCAAGAGAATCTTTGCTTTGACTTCGCCGCCGCTTGGTGCAGGGTCATCACAGACTTCAGGAGGGCCGCCACCAGGGGGATTGTCAGGGGGAGAATCACATGGAAATAAGGTGGTACCTGAAACAGGATTATAATAATTACAGTTAGGTAACGTGCTTGGTAACGAGGAGTTCGTGTCTACATCAAAGTCAGTATTACTCCCAGCCTCATCCTCAGTATGCCCGTAAATCCAGAAATCAAAGGCGCTTGTCTCCCCGGTTCCAACATAAAAATCAATTGTAAAAATTGGGTTACCTGGAAAACCGCTGTTACAGTCAAGCGTATCATTACTCAGCTTATGACCTATATCCATGGCAGACCCCATATCATTGTTAATTTTTAGAAGGGCGATTCGCTCTGCAACAAAGAGATCCTTTACAGCAGCCCTGGAACCGTTGGTAAAGTTTAGGAAGAAGCCCTGACTTTTATTATCCACCCCAGTGATATTTAAGTTCCAATAGGAAAGCCCGCGGTTCTCTCCTCCCAAGAGTATCGAAAGATGGCTGATATTCATCCCCCCAAGCTTATCACCATCAAGAAAATTAGGCACCACAAGCCCGGTGGAAAGATTATAAGTCGCAAGACCAGCGATCACAGGAGAAGTGGAAACGTTCCAGTTAACAGGGGTCCCAGGAGATTTCACAATAATGTCAATAGCACTATTAACCCCTCGTTGCATGTCGTATACGAAGATATAATCCTGCACCTGGTTCACTGAACCTGTCATGGCGTTTGCAGATATCCCCAGTATCATGACTAGCGGAATAAGTGAGACTAGAATATCTAAAGTAAGCAGTTGCCCTCTATCATCTCTAAAGATATTCCTAGTTTTCAGGGACATAGCTTTCCCCATTGTCATGGTTTTTAAAATACATTTCCCTTCTATGGTATAATTAGCTTCTCTCAAATTATTTTGAACCTGCAAGGGTATAAATCTTTTTGTCACGCATGTATGGGCTCCAGGGAGTTCAATTATTGCTGGCGATAACCTTTTATACGTATCGATTTAGAATTACATGCATGGTGTCTGATGAGAAGGGCCAGATAACGGTTGAGGCTATTTTGATCCTTGGTTTTTTCATGCTCATATTTATCGGGGTGACTGTGCCTATGGCGTTTAACGCAAGGTCAGCTGCGATTGATACGTCTGTTCTGGCTGATGCAAAGTTTGCGACAGAGCAGATTGCCGGTGCGGCAGGAACGGTTATTGTAAACGGGTCTCGCCGGACGATTAATGTCTATGTGCCGGGTTATAAGTCGGGCGGCATTAACATTGGAACCAGGATATGCACGGATGGCTCCTATATCAACACAACCGTCGCAATCAACAGGAGCACTTCTGGAATGAATCAGTCCCGCGTGATTGAGAGCTATAATATTTCTGCGAAGCTCTTTGGCACAGGCTGGACCTTAACTAATCCGGCAGGTGGGGCCTATATCTCTGAGAACAAGGGCACGCGCTACACAATCGTTATCGAGTATAAATCAATTAATTCCGCAACCGCTAATTCTCTTGCCTTGACAAACGGCTGCACCGGTGATTTCACAGGCGACCTTTAACCTTTGACCCTGCCTTTTTTTAAAGCAGCATCCGGGCTACTGTGAAGTAGATGAAAAGCCCCAAGGCGTCAACAATCGTTGTGAGAAGCGGTCCTGAAACGATTGCAGGATCAAAGCCCATCTTTTTGATAAGCAGTGGGAGGGTTGCGCCTAGGATGTTTGCAGCAATTACAACCGCTATGATTGTGGTCGCAACAGTTACAGAGACCATGAATGATACATTGATAAACAGTGCCAGTATGAACCCCACTGCTGCTACAAGTAGGCCGAGCATTGTGCCTACAAAGAGTTCTCTAACGATTATGGTGTAGAGGTGAGTGTATTTTATCTCTCCTGTGGCCATGCTGCGTATCATAAGCGTTGAGCTCTGCGACCCGGTGTTTCCGCCGGTGTCGATGATGAGAGGTATGAAAAAAGCAAGGGTTACAACCGATGTGAGGACTTCTTTAAAGTTCCTGATAATGCTGGACGATACTGTTGCGGCGCCGAAGAGCAGAAGCAGCCAGACAACCCTGCTTTTCACAAGCGTGTAGGGTGATGAAAATAAATAGGATTCTTTGAGCGGCTGTGTTCCGCCGATCCGGGTGATGTCTTCTGTTGCCTCATCCATTATTACATCGACTACATCGTCAACTGTAACCATTCCAAGGAGTTTGCCCTCTTTATCAACCACAGGCAGCGCGAAGAAATCATATCGCGCGATAAGCCTTGCAACTTCCTCCTGATCCACATCAGGCGTGACGCTTATTACCCCTGATTTCCCCAGATCAATAAGCCGTGCATTTGGAAGCGCGAGGACAATGTCACGAAGCGACACAACACCTGAAAGCGTCCCATCTTTTTTTCCCAGGTAGATGTAGTAGATTGTCTCGAATTCCTTGGCTTTTTCCCGCATAAATGCCAGGGCTTCTTTAACAGTCAGGGTTTCAGGAAGAAGCGGGACCTCTGTTGTCATGAGACCGCCAGCAGTGTCAGAGGGATATTTCAAGAGGTCACGTGCTTCTTCAGAGTCTTTCTTTGAAAAATGTCTGAACACGGTTTTTCTTATCTCAGGTGTGAGGTCTTTGAGGACATCTGTCATCTCATCCGGAGGAAGCTCACTAAGCAGCTGCGCGCTCTTTCTTGCAGGAAATGCGAGAATAACCTCTGTGAGAAGGTCCTTCGGAAGCTCTGGAAGCAGATTTTCAACGGTTTCGTGGGGCACCATCTTCACGATCCGCTTTCGCTCGTCGGGCTCAAGCTGTGACAGCAGAGATGCGAGATCCACCGGATGAAGGTTGACTATGCCTTCTTTAAGCTCACTCCAGCGTTTTTCCTTTATCAACTGCGAAATCTCTTCCTGATTCATTCTGTCTTCTCACCTCACAAAAACCGGTTAGCGCAGTT
>BDTI01000080.1 GCA_002923215.1 archaeon BMS3Abin16
TAAGATTTATTGCCTAGAATACCAATCAACCTGACATGCTTAAACGCAGCGCCGCAATTTATTTCGGAGGCTTTCTCTTCGGACTACTGTCATCAGCCCTGATAATCACCCTGTATCCCTCGCTTTACGAAGCGTTTCTAGAGTTTCTGCGCCGTCGTGTTGAAACCCAGAGCGCGTTTATTGAAAACTTTACCCTCATGATAATCGTAAACAACCTCCTCGCAGCATCTATTGCATCATTCGGCGGAGTAGGGGTTTCAAAATTTGTGAACATATTCAGCCCAAAGGCTGCAAAAAACAAGGCACTGCTCTATTTTCTCCCCGTAGGGATACTCTTTGTAAACGGCGAGGTGCTGGGGCTTCTTGCCGCTTTATTTGCCGAGCACATCCCCAGATTTCTCTCAGGAATATTTCCACACGGATTTTTTGAAATCCCTGCAATCCTCCTCTCAGGCGCAATCGGACTGGAGATTTCAGAGGAGTCAAAGAATTTTGAAGAAAACTTTCAGACAGATTTAAACAACCATGCAAAGCAAAGCCTCAAAAAATTTACGATTGTAGTTTTATTGATAATAATTGGAGCAATGCTTGAGAGTGGCGCGCTTTAAGTTGAAAATGGGAGAGACTCAACAAACTTCACGACCTTCTTTGTGGATGTAAGGTTTTTAGATAGGCCCAGCTCCTTTGAAGACAAGCCCAGCACAAGACCGATAATCTGCGTGAAATAGATGATAGGAACACCCAGCTCTGTTTCAAACTTCTTCTGCATCCGTTTCTGCTTAAAATCAAGGTTCAAATGACAGAGCGGGCACATGGTGACAACCGCATCAGCCCCGGCATCCTTCGCACCCTTCAAAATATTATAGCTGAGCCTGAGAGCCACATCCTCCTGAGTTAGAAGCACAGAGGATCCGCAGCAGGCAGCAGTAAACTTATCAAAAGGCACAACCTCAGCCCCTAAAACCTCAAGCACCTGATTCATAGAAGTAGGATTTTCAGCTGAGTCAATCGCAATCTCAGGCGGGCGAAGCGCGAGACAGCCGTGATAAGGCGCGAGCCGAAGACCTGTAAGCCTGCGTCGAACCAGTTTCTCCAAAGCCTCAGGCCCAATGTCATGAAGAACCACATCCAGCAGATGGCGAACCTTAACTGTGCCCTTCACCTGATGACCGGTGTCACGTATAAGACTGTTGATCTCATCTTTTTTACTCTGGTTTTCGTTAAAAAGTATCGCCGCATGCGCCAGGTTGTTATAGCACTCGTTGCATATTGTGAGGATGTCAAGACCCATCTCCTCGGCAATCGCAATATTTCGAGCCTGCAGCGCAAGCGTAAGATCATGACCGTGGGACGGGCTCGACGACGCCCCGCAGCAGTTCCAATCAGGCATGTCAACAAGCTCAAGCCCCAGCTCCTTTGCAGCGGCAAGCGTTGATATCTGATACTCAAGGCCGGAGCCAAAGATAGTGCACCCCGGATAATAGGCATATTTCATTATTAGACTGTTAACAAGACCGGCTCAGGCTATCTCAGCTCGAATACCAGTCTCTTCGTGCGCCCCTCTTCTTCAAGGGCAATGCTCACACCAGGCACCTCGATCTCCCCGGTGAACTCAATACCCAGAAGATCCAGTATCCGCTTCGGCGACGTAATGTTTTTATCAAGACCCACAGTGGCAGGATCGAGGCCGAGGCCGAGACCCACTAGCTGAGGGAAATAGAGGACTGGAATGTCTATTGAGATTCCAAAGGTTTCCTCCACAAGCTGCTGCTTAGCGTCAAGATTCATATGACACATTGGGCATGGGACGATTATGCAGTTTGCACCTGCTCGTTTCGCGCCGAGAAGGAGGTTTTTAATAAGCTTGAGCGCCACGTCTTCCTTGGGAAGGATGAGCGCGCCGCCGCAGCAGGCAGTCTTATAGTCTGCGTAGTCAACCACCTCAGCTCCCAGGGCCTTTGCAATGTTGTCCATGGTCTGCGGATTTTCAAGCCGATCAAAGGTTGCAATATCAGGCGGCCGCACAACTAGACAGCCATAATAAGGAGCGATTTTAAGCTTTGACAGATCATGTTTCAAGTTCTCCCTGAGAAAATCTGTGCCCACATCGTTTGCCACAACGTCAAGTGCGTGCTTAACCTCGGTTTTACCCTTGAACTCCAGGTCTGCGTCTGCAAGAACGGAATTAACAAGACGCCTTTCATGGTCATTTTCACGTAGCTGCTTGTTCACGGTGGCAAGGTTGTGGAAGCATTCGCTGCAGGGCGCGATAATCGTTTTAGCACCTGACTCCTCGGCAATCGCCAGGTTACGGGCAGGAAGCGCAAGTGAGAGGTTGTGATTTATCGCGTGGCCCGCTGTTGCGCCGCAGCAGTTCCAATCCTCAATATCAGGAGTATCCATCCCCAGGGCTTCGAACATCGCCTTTGTCGCGATATTATACTCTTTGGCAGAGGAGATAAGGCTGCAGCCAGGATAATAAGCGTACCTCATTTCTCACCCTCAACAGCGCGGATATTCTCATAAATCGAGCGGATCTGGCCGATGTTAAGTATTTTATGAGGAGCCAGGGGAAGCTTTCCCTTGGTAAACATTGCCAGGCCCAGAGGCGCGTCGCGCAGGAGCATGGCGAGTTTGTTTGGTATCTCAGGCTCTGCTTTGTTTGTAAATTTAAGTGAAAGCTCAAGCTCCCACATCCTGCCATAGGCTTCAACAATGTCCACAAAAGTCTTATAAAACACAGGTCCCTTCGGATTCGCAGGCGTGCGGCCCTCACGAATCGAAATACTCTTCAGAGCAGACATAACATCCGTAATATGCACTCCACGAGGACAACGGGTCTGACAAGTATAACACGACGAACACACCCAAATCGACATAGATGACAAAACCTCATCCTTCATGCCCAGATGCACCATCCGAATGATCTGGCGCGGCGTATAATCCATTGCAAAAACAGTTGGACAGCCGCCTGTGCAGGTGCCGCACTGATAACAGGCCTGAACATTCACCCCGCCAGCCTCTTCAACCTCACGAATAAAATTAGGATCACACTGATCAAGCCGTACAACATCTGTCTTCTGAACTGAAACCGCCATCTACATCTCTCCAAAAGCTAAAACCCATTGTGAACAAGAGGTATATAACATTTATCTTAAACCAGACACAAATAAAAAAGCAAAATCTCCCGACTAAAACCAAATTCAGAAAAAACCACCCACACGCCTCCGAAGATCAGCCATAAACTGAATACAACACGAGACATCAAAAGGGGTATTGAAACATTTGGATCCGTTCCTTGAATATCCAGTGGTTCTTATCTTATGTAGTTAACCCGCCGACAGATAATCGTATACACCACGATTAGGTTTTTATTATTAAACTATGATACGACTCTAAAGCATCAGGGAAGTTGAATGAAGTGGAAAGAGAAAAGGATATTGAAGGAATCACATCTTTAAAAACGGTGGTGAAAGGTGCAGGGATATTCTTTATAGGGGCAGTGCTTTCCCGGTTTATCACCTATTTTACAAGGATTTTTATTGCAAGGTATTTCGGCCCGGCTGACTATGGGTTGTTTTCCCTGGGGCTGGCGATTATCGGTTTTGCCGGAGCTTTCGCTGTTCTCGGTCTTCCAGCTGGTGTTACACGGTACATATCTTATTATAGAAGCAAGAAGGAGGAGGCGCAGGTTAAGGGTGTATTGATTTTTTCACTGTTTGCTGTAGCTTTAGTCTCATGTATTTTCGGTGGAGCCCTATTTCTGGTGTCCCCTCAAATAGCAATCATCGTTTTTCACAAACCAGAGCTTACAAACGTCTTCAGGATCTTTGCAATTTCCGTTCCCTTTGCAGCTCTATCCTCAGTTCTAACATCGTCGTTTGAAGGTTTTCAGGATATTAAATACCGGGTATATACTGAGAGAATAATCTTAAATGTTTTAAAGCTTGTTTCGATTGTCTTTTTTGGTGTACTAGGCTATGGTGTATTGGGTATTGTTTGGGGGTATACATTAGCCACGGTCTTAACGTTTTTTATTGCCCTTTACTTCTTGGAAAGCAGGGTCTTTTCTCTAAGGACAAAAATCAAGCCGATATATATCAAAAGGGAGATGCTTGTTTTTTCGCTTCCCCTGATGTTGGCGGGGTTTATGAGCACGATAATGACGCGGATAGATACGGTTATGCTGGGATATTTCAGAAGTGCAGTGGAGGTTGGGATTTACAATGCCGCCGTTCCAACGGCTCAGATACTAAATATCGCAACCAGCTCCATGGCTGTGCTTTTTCTCCCTGTGATAACCGAACTATATGCACGAGGTCAAAAAGAGCCTCTTGAGGTGGTGTATAAGACGGTGACCAAATGGACCTTTTATCTCAATCTTCCTGTCCTTTTGATTATGGTGTTCTTCTCCCCTCAAGTAATGAATTTAATGTTTGGTCCTGAGTATATCGCTGGCTATCTGGCTCTTTCCATACTTGCAACCGGGTTGTTCACTGGCACCCTGTCTTTTGCCCCTTATTATCTTTTGACCATGAGCAAGAATACTAGAACTATATTTTTCATCTCCATTGTGGCCACATTAATTAATGTTGTGCTCAATTGGGTTCTGATACCCGTTTATGGTCTGGTGGGAGCTGCCATGGCAACGGCTGCAACTTATCTTGTAAATTTGGTTCTTCTCCTTGCTTATTCATGGCACATTATGCGTATTTCACCATTTTCTACAGGGCTGATGAAGTCGATTCCTGCGGGACTCCTTTCTATGGCTGCGGTATATCTTGTGGGTGGACTGATATTCAAGTCATTCGGCGGATATCTGCTTTTCCTGCTTTTTCTCTTGTTCATGATTTTATATGTTGTTTTAATATTGCTTTTTAGCGGGCTTCAACGAGAGGATATAGAGATATTAAAGGCTATTGAGAAGAAAACAGGTCTACGAAGTGAGCCCATAAGAAATGTTATAAAGAAGTTTATCAAGTAAAGTTTCGATAAGATGGGTGAAACAATATGAAAAACACGTTCGCAGACAAAAATATCCTTGTAACCGGTGGCACCGGCTCTGTGGGAAGAGAGATAGTAAAGGCTCTGCTCCCGTATAAACCAAAAGTGGTGAGGATTTTTGACTCATCTGAGGGTGCCCTTTTTGCCCTTCAACAGGAGCTTGGTGACCACGAGGAGGTTCGTTATTTTCTAGGGGACATTCGAGACGAGGGACGCCTCCAGCGTGCAATGCAGGAGGTTGACATCGTCTTTCACACAGCCGCCCTGAAACACGTCTCCCTTTGCGAATATAACCCATTTGAAGCGGTGCAGACAAATGTGTTAGGCACTCAAAATGTCATTGAGGCTGCTCTCGCAAATGATGTTGAAAAGGTGATATTCACCAGCAGCGATAAGGCGGTGAATCCAAGCAACACCATGGGTGCCACAAAGCTTGTTGCTGAAAAACTCATGGTCTCAGCCAACTACTACCGGGGCAGGCAGAGGACTGCATTTGCCAGTGTGAGATTTGGAAATGTTATAGGCACAAGCGGCTCTGTAATACCTCTTTTTATTGAACAGATAAAAAATGATATGCCCCTCACAGTCACCCACACTGAAATGACCCGGTTTTTTATCTCTCTTGAGGAAGCCCTCGGTTTGCTTTTCCAAGCAACAGTCCTTGCTCAAGGAGGGGAGACATTCATCATGAAAATGCCTGTGATGCGGGTCATAGATTTAGCACATGTTCTATATGATGAGCATTCAACCCGCTATGAGGATGTTGCTAAAAAGAGGAAGGTGAAGATTATAGGGACAAAACCAGGAGAAAAACTCTATGAGGAACTCATGACAGATAATGAGGCACCAAGGGCCATAGAGACCAAAGACCTGTTCATTATTATGCCAAACATTAAAGAGGAATTATCCCATTTTGACACCAAAAAATACGCATCCTTAAAGAAGACAGAGCTCGGTGAATACCGTTCGGATAAAGTCGAGTCCCTGAGCCAACAGGACATCAAAAAACTTCTGATTAAATCAGGGATATTATGAGTATACTTGTAACCGGCGGAGCAGGCTTTATAGGGCGATGGGTTGTCAAAAAATTACTTGATGAACACGAGGTTATAGTGCTTGACAATTTGATTAATGGGGGCCGTGACAATATTAAGGAGTTTATTGAAAACCCTGATTTTAGCTTCATCCACGATGACATCTTAAATAATAAAGCGGTGAACGCCGCTTTTGATGATGTTGATTTATGTATTCATTCAGCAGCGCAGATCAATGTTCAGGAGTCTCTTGACAGTCCTGAGAAAGCATTCAAAAACAATGTGATAGGCACTTATAATGTGCTGGAAGCGTGTAGAAAAAACGGTGCCAAGCTCGTTTTAATGGGGACATGCATGGTATATGATATTGCCTCCTTGGGTTCCATAAACGAGGATCACAGTCTAAAGCCAGCGTCCCCATATGCAGGTTCAAAGGTCGCTGCAGAGGAGCTGGCGATGTCATATTTCCATGGATATGGCCTCCCAGTTGTCGTTGTCCGTCCCTTCAACACCTATGGCCCTTTTCAGAAGAGTAATATGGAGGGTGGTGTTGTGAGTATATTTATCCGGCGTTATCTTGAGGGTAAAAAGCTCCAGATTTATGGAGATGGAACCCAGACAAGGGATCTTCTTTATGTGGAGGACTGTGCAGATTTCATCGTGAAATCCGCTCTTAGCGAAAGAGCTGTTGGTGAAGTAATAAATGCGGGTACCGGAAAGGACGTATCTATCAATGACCTTGCCATGATGATATGCAATGATGAAGACATGATAGAGCACATGCTTCATCATCATCCTCAAGCTGAAATTCAAAAGCTTGTTTGTGACAATTCAAAAGCGAGAAAGCTCCTTGGCTGGGAACCTGAAACCTCTTTGAAAGAAGGGATTGAAAAGACGATGGAGTGGATTAAACAGGAGCCAGCATGAGTGAGAGATTCATTCCCTATGGTCGTCAGACTATCGATGAAGATGACATAGCTGCGGTCGTTGAGGTGTTAAAAAGTGACTGGTTAACCACGGGTCCGAAGATAAAAGAATTTGAGGATGCGGTTTGCCGGTATATTAGCTGCAAGCAGGGTATTGCGGTGAATTCTGGAACTTCCGCTCTTGATGTAGCGGTTGCTTCTCTTGAACTACCGAAGGGTTCTGAGATTATCACAACTCCCTTCACCTTTGTAGCAACTTCCAATGCTATACTTTACAATAATTTACTCCCAGTTTTTGCTGACATAAAGCCTGATACATTCAATATAAATCCGGATGAGATTAGAAAAAAGATAACTGATAAAACCAGAGCGATCATCTACGTTGATTTTGCAGGCCAGCCTTGTGATATAGACGCGATACGGGGGATTGCAGACGAGCACGACTTGTATTTGATTGAAGATGCTTGTCACGCATTGGGAGCGGAGTACAAGGGTAAAAAAGTCGGTAGTTTTGCTAACATAACTGTTTTCAGCTTCCATCCGGTGAAACCTATCACTACGGGTGAAGGGGGAATGGCGGTTACAAACAATAAATGTCTTGCTAACAGGATGAGAATGCTTAGAAACCATGGCATAGATTTGGATCCTGCAAAAAGGAAAGATTATAGATATGATATGAAAACCCTTGGTAGAAATTATAGAATGACTGATTTTCAGGCAGCGCTTGGAATATCACAGCTAAGAAAATTGGATCGATTTATAATCCGAAGGACGGAACTGGTTAAAGGTTATAACAACGCCTTTGAGTCATTATCTGGTATAACCTGTCCAGTATTTAAACCTGATAGAATGAGTTCCAATCATCTTTATACAGTTCTTCTCAACCCCTCAATTTCGAGAGATGAGTTTTTTACTAAGATGCGGGGCTTGAACATCGGGGTAAATGTTCATTATATCCCTGTTTATCATCATTCATATTACAGGAATGCTTTCGACGTATCTCCTGCGGATTATCCGGTGACAGAGGATGTTTTCAACAGGATTTTAACCCTGCCACTGCACCAGGGGATGACAAAAGAAGATGTAGATTATGTTATAGATTCGGTGAAATCAATTCTAAAGAAGGGACATAGATGAGGATAGTGGCCATTGTACAAGCCAGGATGGGCTCCACACGCCTTCCTGGGAAAGTAATGATAAAGGTTTTGGGTCGGCCTCTTCTCTATCATTTTATAGAACGTATGAAACGAGCAAAAAAAATAGACCAAATTGTTATTGCTACCCCTGATAAAGATGAAAATAGGTCTATTATTCTTCTTGCAAATGAAATGGGGATTGAAGTTTTTAAAGGCAGTGAAAATAATGTATTAGACAGATTTTATCAGACGGCTAAAAAATACAAAGCCGATGTTATAGTGAGAGTAACATCTGATTGTCCTTTAATCGATGCGAGTGTGGTGGACAGTGTTATAGATCTTTTCTTAAAAGGAGGCTATGACTATGTTTCAAATAATATTGAAGGATCTTTTCCTCATGGATTGGATACCGAGGTTTTTAGTTTTAAGGCGTTGGAAGAAGCTCATAATAACGCAGTTACAGATTATGATAAAGAGCATGTTACACCTTATATTAGAAACACAAGTAAGTTCGTGTTGGGAAACCTAAAGTGTAAAAAAGATTTATCTGGGTTAAGGTGGACGGTGGATTATCCTGAAGACATAGCTTTTGTTCAAAAGATTTTTGAATTCTTTGAAGGGAACGAGTTTACGATGCAGGACACGGTTGATTATACGTTAGGGATGGAAAACAGGATAAGATTTGAATGAATGGAAGAACCGGGTTAGCTCAGGGGGGTGGGGATGATGTTTATGTGGAACGTACAGAGTGGTGGACAAGGAAAGATTAGACTCAATATTGATGTTACCTCGCGGGAATTCCTGCAGTTCTCATGTTTTCTCGACAGTTTTCAGGTGTATAATCGGTGAAATGGAACATGCTTGCTGCCGCTGCCGCTGAAGCCCCGGACTTTATGACTTTTGTGCAGTCCCCTGGCTTGGATGCACCGCCGCAGGCGATAATGGGAATTCCAACAGCTTCAGAAATCATCTTGACAAGGTCATAATTATATCCTGTCATCTTGCCGTCAAGGTCAACAGAATTGATGAAAAGTTCACCTGCCCCCAAGGACTCGACCTCCTTACACCATTCCAGCAAGTCTAGACTGCCAGTATCTACTCCCGAGTGAGAATAAAGATTGTATGAATCCCCATCTTTTTTGATGTCCACAGAGACTACTATACACTGGCTCCCGAATATAGACGCGGACTCTTTTATCAGATCGGGGTTCCTGAGGGCCTCGGTGTTGAGGACCACCTTGTCAGCTCCTTTTTTCAGGGCTTTCTCGATATGATCGCAGTTCGTGAGCCCCCCGCCAACGGTGAGCGGCATGAAGCATTCCGATGCTACGTCCTCTATGGTGAAATAATCGATGGTCCGATTCTCTTTTGCAGCATCAATATCTAGGAGGAGCAATTCATCCACGTTCCTTGAATTGTAGATCCGTGCTACCACGATTGGGTTTCCTAGATTCCTCCTAACGTCAAACTGGAGAGTCTTCACCACGGAATAGCCGTCCAGGAGAACCACAGGTATAATCCTGTTCCTCAACATCTCAAAAGACCCCGTTGACGAAATTTGTCAAGAGCTTGAGTCCATCTTTCTGACTCTTCTCGGGATGAAACTGTGTCCCAATTATATTGTCTTTCTTCACTGCCGCCACGAAGTCCGTACCATAGTTGCTTAAGCTGTGCTCCACATCGCCTTCTAACTCCAAGGCATAGCTGTGTACGAAATAAAAACAGGCATTTTCGTCGATACCTGAGAATAGCTTTAGGTTCCTGTGGGAAACATCGTTCCAGCCGATGTGAGGAAGCCTTAGGCCCACTTTCTCGGATGACATGCGCACGACCCGACCGTCTATGAGTCCAAGCCCCTTGGATATACCCCCTTCTTCCCCTTCATTGGCCAAGAGCTGCATGCCGAGGCATATCCCCAAAATAGGTTTGCCCAGTTCCAGTACTTGCTCCCTGATGGCCTGTTTCATCCCGTTGATCTCGAGTCTCTTTGAGGCTTCAAAAAAATTGCCTACACCCGGAAAGATCAGCTTCTCGGCTTCTTCCAAGTCGGAAATCTCGCTGGAAACACGGTTGGAGACCTTCAGGTAGTTCAAGGCCCTCATAACGCTGTTGACGTTTCCCAATCCGAGGTCAATTATTGTTATCATGCTTATACAACAGGATACCGTCTTATCAGATTGCCATTCTCGTCTTTGACGAGTCTGCCGTCCTTGTCAGTCAAGAACAGCTTCCTGTTGGTGAACCGGTCCAGGTTGGCCAAGAACTCTTCTTCCGAGATGTTCAGATATTCCAGGAAGTCTGGAATATACTTCCAAGGGATCTTCCCCTCATAGTCCCCCACGGTCCTGACTGCGTCTTCCCGACTCATGCGCCCGGCCCGAATCTCGATGCACATCTGGTCCGTGGCCCTGCCGTACCCATATTTTATGTATTTCATATAGTCGTGAAGCCCGCCTATCCACTTACAGTCAAGGTTCTCGTAATTATTATATGCACCTTCTATAGGCCCATCAGGGTTCACATTGAATCCGAGCTCCACCATTTTATCGATCTGCTCCTTTTGGTCCCATTTGATATAATGACCTAGAAACAGGCCGGTAACTCCCACTTCTTCAAGTTGCTCATCTGTCGGGTATACCATGGTCTTCAGGTCTTTCCATTCGAACCCGTCGTTTTTCACCAGATCCGAAATTCGATAACCAAGCATCTGGAACTCTTCAAGCCATTTCTGGTTCAGAACCGGGTTACCTCTGCTGGCAGCAGGTCCACCGTATTCAAACTGGGGGTTTTCTCCCCAGATAATCAATGGGATCCTGTACTGATATGCTACTCTAAAGGGTGCTGTGAAGATACCTATGTGCTCGGGCCAGCAGCAGTCTCCGAGCTTGAAGAAACCGACGTGTACCATCTCTCTGTAGGTCTTACGGTCGGTTGCTACATGCACAATATCAAACCCGATATCTCGCAAGAATTCCAGGTTCTTGCGCCCGACATCAGTCAGTGCACACGGGACGAAATTAACACACAAGGGATTCATTCCGAACCGGTATTTCATTGTGTATGCCTGAAAGCAACTGTTCTTACCGCCGCTTACAGGGATGACGCAATCGTACCAAGACCCGTCTTCGCACCGGTATCGGTCGAGGATCTCCCGGAAGCCCTCTTCCCTCTGTTCCCAATCAATATGCTTGCTTTTTCTTGCAGTAGACCTGCAGGCGTCACATACTCCTTCCTCGTCAAAGACCTGTTCAGGTCTGGTATTTGGCATGATACATTTTTTACAGTATATCATCGACTACCTCTTTTAGTATCCTTTTTTAATTAAAAGGGACTATTCTAATATTCATAAAGATTAAACCTCATGGGTCGGAGCGAGAGATATGGCCCTCTTCATCCGGTTATCCAAACAATAACATCGTACCCATTTTAATAATTTACGGAACCTTGTAATTGCCTGTCCATCAATAAATAGATCAAGCTCAGACTTGATGACTGTGATATCCTGATTTAATTTTACACACTGTTCCACCTTCTTGATGTGTAGCCTAATATTCTTTCTGGCGGAAGTTTCCTGTTGAAGGCTTCCGCCGGTGTTTCCGCGG
>BDTI01000081.1 GCA_002923215.1 archaeon BMS3Abin16
TAGCTGGAGTGTGGCTGTTGCAGTCTTGTCTTTTGCAATGGTTTGGAGCTGTGTTGAGCTTGTTCCTGTGAGCCCCTTTGGAAGTGTGACTGTGACTTCAACTGATTTCGCGTCGTCTGTGCCTATGTTTTCCACGGTTATTGGCATGGAAAACTCTGTGTCAGGATAGACTACGCTGGGAGATGTTGTGGTTCCGGATATTATGAGTTCCGGTGTGCCTTCAACCTCGATTCCAAAGTTTAGGGTGGCTGTCTTATCTAGGCCGAGGTTTCTCCATGAAACAGTTAGGGGTATTGTGTATCCGTCGGTTGCTGCGCTGCTGTCGACTGATATGTTGTAGGTGAAGGTTGCTGTGTCGCCGGCGTTTAGATAGTTGCATCGTCCCGGGTCTGTGCATGGCGCGTTGTAGAATTCAAAGTATTTTTTTGTTTCTCCAAGTATGTTTATTGGAGCGGTTGCGGCGGGTGTTACTTCGGCGCTTATTCTGTATCCTTCGAGAAATCCTACGTTTCGGACTGTGATTTCGAGGGGGCCTCTGTATCCTGGTGTGACTGTGTTTGGCTGCACGCCGGCGATTATAAATTTTACACTTTCTTCTGTCGCCCCCTGTGCCGGCGCTGCGAGTGCTGCTATTAATATGAGCAGGATGATTATTTTTTTCATTTTCTTCACCTCTTTTCCCCTTACCATTTTATTGGTGAGTAGGAGTTTATTAAACTTATTCTGTTTGCAGTTTACTTTTGATACTAAGTTTTATTAGTAAAGTATATATAGTTTTTGCCCCCAAGTAAACAAACAATGGCACCACAATTTACAGACCCAAAGCAAGCGGCACTACTGGAAACAGAACTAAAAAAACTAATAAAAGAGTCCAGAAAATTCTCTCAAAAACTAAAAAAAATAGCACGCGAATGCAACGTCGACATCCACAGAGAAAGAAAAGCCACAGCAGAAATGCTCAGACTCATACTCCAAAAATGGGTAATCGAGATAATACACATATTATTCATCGAAGAAACACAGCGTTTCAACGACCTCAAACGAAACCTCGAAGGCATAAGCTCACGCACACTCACAAGCAAGCTCAGGCTCCTGGAAGACGCCGGATTCGTGGAACGAAAACTCACAGGCGAAAGACCCACAATCGTTGAATACAGCCTCACCGAGCGCGGGCAAATACTCGCCGAACTCTCAACACCAATCATCTGCCATCTTAAACTACAATGCGCTAAGACCGAATAATGCCTTTCAGCTTCTGCCCAAACCATTTCACAGGAATCATCATTGACACGTTTTGCTTATATCGGCGGTATTCATCACCGAACTCTTCTTCAAGCTTTCGCTCCTCAAAAACACCACCCAAGATAAAATAAAGCGAAAACAAAATCGCAACCAAGAGATCAACAAGCCTCATCTCAGGGTTAGACCACAAAAGAAGCATACCCCCAAGATACAGCGGATGCCTGCAAACCCCGTAGGCCCCCTTTGTACTCAAACCCGCATTTTTTTGCCCAACACCCATTCCCAGAACCTGTTTAACACCCAGATAGCTCAGCGGGTCAATGAGGATAAGCGATTTCAATATAAGAATCAGTCCAACAGCAATCATCGCAAAGGATATCAGTACCAGGGGAAACCCGATTCGATAAAGCAGCGGAGAATCGCTTCTGCCTAAAAGCCAGAGATAGAGTATCGGCAGAACCGTTACACCTGAAACCACTGTGTAGAGAAATCTGTATGTGCATGGCTCAATAAACTGATAGGCCTTTTCTTTGAAAAACCGGGCGGCTGTGAGGCTGTGGATAAACACGAAAAAAACAATATACGCTGCAAGAAAGGCCAGCTGTTGCATAGAACTGTGTTATTAAGAGAGTATATAAATTCTTTTAACCAGGGGTCAACCAATGGCCTTGTTTTGGAAGATGTAACTATCTTCTCTCCCGGATATATGGCCCCAGAATCATCTCTCTGTAAGGTTTTCCTGGCGGCACTTTAGGGTAGACGGCCTCATCAAAGTCTGTGATGACCTCAAGCAGGGATGGCCCTCTTGAAGCGAGAAAATCGTCTATGCTTTCTCTCAGCTCCTTTCTATCACTGACTCTTTTGGCATGTCCAAAACCACACACTCTTGCAACCTCAGCAAGGGATATATCAGAGTCTCTTACAGTTCCTGTGAACTCGCCCCCATATAGGGCTGTCTGCACATTCCTTACCATACCATCACCATGGTTATTGAGCACCAATATCTTTATGGGTAGCCCGAGGGAGCCTATGGTGTGAAGCTCTCCCATGTTCATCTTAAGACCGCCGTCACCATCAATGGCAATGACCTCTGCGTCAGGGTTTGCGTAATGCACGCCAATCGCCGCGGGTAGAGCAAACCCCATTGTGCCGAATGAGCCGGATGTCATGAAAGACTTTGGCTTTGACCTCCTGAGGTATTGTGCCGCAAGCATCTGGTGGTTCCCCACGCCGGTTGTTATCCTGGTTTCGTCACTAATACACGTGGAAAGCAAGTCCAGAACCTCTGCCTGCTGGATAGATTTAGAGCTCCTGTTATAATCCAACGGCCATTTTTGTCTCAGCTCTGATGTCTTTTCCTGCCACTCCCTGATGTCTATCTCTATATTTTCCTGCTTTGCATATTCAGTCAAATCCTCAAGAGCCGTCTTTGCATCGCCGATGAAGGAGAATTTTGGATGTCTTTCACTCCGTATCTGGTGGACCTTTTCAGGGTTTATGTCGATATATGCGATATCAGCATTCAGTGCAAACCCGCCAACCTTCTCGGCAACCCGATCATCCCATCTTACACCTATTGCAAAGAAGAAATCGGTCTCCTGAATAGCCATGTTTGCATAGGGCGTGCCGAACATGCCAAGCGTGCCCAGCGACCTCGGATGACCCTCATCCATGAGACCTTTCGCCATCAAGGTATTCACAAATGGGATGTTAAACAGCTCGTTGAATTCCCTTATCGCTCTACTTGCACCATCTGAGTTAAGGCCGCCGCCAAGATACAAAATAGGCTTCCTGGACTTTTGCAGCAGCTTGAAAAAACTCCTGCACTGCTTTTTGCTCAGATGGTTTTCATGCCCGTATGTTGAACTGAACATCTCATGATCAAGAGCCCTATATTGTCCTTTTCTCTGCTGGATATTGAGGGGGAGATCAATGACAACTGGACCCGGCTTTCCTGATTTTGCAAAATAATAGGCGTCCTTTACTATAGACTCAATATCAGCTCCATTTGACAGGAGGATGACCTTTTTTGCAGCATCTTCAAATATCCCTCTGACATTGATGTGCTGGAATGCGTCTGTGCCTATCTTGTGCTCAGGAACCTGGCCGGCAAAGACCAAGAGAGGGATTGAGTCTCCATAGGAGTCTGCAACCGCTGTCAGGGTGTTTGTTATGGCAGGGCCGGAGGTGACTATTGCAACGCCTACCTTGTCACTTGACCTAGAGTAGCCGGCTGCGCTAAAGGCGCATGCCTGCTCATTCGAGTTAACAGTAAGCCCGATAGAACTTTTTCCAAGCGCATGAAACACTGGAAGTATGGCTGCACCGGTATAGCCAAAGACCTGTTTTACCTCCAGGTCTTCAAGGCACTTAATCAATATTTCTGCTCCGTTCATATCTCCTTTCATTTTCTCTGCCTCCTGGAGCTTATTCCCGGAACAGAACGCAATGCTAGCTAATATTCAGTAAAAACAGATATCAGGATAGAAGATATCTTAAAAAAGAGAGAGAGATTTATGCGCTGAGCCAGGAACAAACTCCTTGCTCAAGCCACTACTACGGCTACCAAAAGATCTACAATCCTTACCACAGTAGCAGGTAACATGAAGAGAAAGAAGTTGCTGATTGTATTTAAGGTTTTTGACCCTGCAGGCTTGGTGTTATATCCTGATTTAATTTTACACACTGTTCCACCTTCTTGATGTGTAGCCTAATATTCT
>BDTI01000082.1 GCA_002923215.1 archaeon BMS3Abin16
AGGGCAGGGGGCGGCTTGGGCGGAGCTGGGAATCGCCATCGGGTGGTGTGTATATGTCGATTATTCTGAGGCCGGATCTGCATCCCTCGCAGGTTACGCTTCTCACACTACTCGCAGGCGTTGCGATTATCCGAGGGATAAAACAGATCAGCGGCGTTGACGCAGGGCTTAAATGGCCTAATGACATCATGGTTTCAGACTGTAAGCTTGGCGGAGTTCTCTGTGAGATGGAGGGCGAGTCTGAGCATGTGGACTTTGTTGTAATCGGCATTGGAATAGATGTGAATTTCGCGGTGTCCGTTGATATTCCTACTACAAGCCTGCGCGCTGAATCCGGCGGTTACGTGAGCATTACCAGGGTTATTCAAGCGGTTTTAGAAGAGTTTGAAATGCTTTATACAGATTTTCAATCCAATCCAACTGGTTTTCTGCCTGAATACAAGAGGTATTGTTTAACACTTGGATGCATGGTTTCAGCTCAGGGGCATCACCGATCTGTTACAGGCCGTGCTGTTGATGTTAGCGAAAACGGCAGCCTGCTGGTTGAACTTGAATCCGGCGAGGTTGAAGAAGTTGTGTCAGGCGAAATAATCCACCTGCGTTAGGACAGGGAGGTTAGGCTGCGTCTTTTTCCTCTGCAAATGGTTTTTTCGGGAGAATCGCGGTTCCAAAAGCAGCCGCCGCTACTGCTTTGAGGAGGTCTCCGGGTATGAATGGGAGCACTGCTGCGGAGAGTGTTTCACGGAGTCCGAAGGTGTTTGTTCCAAGCGAAGTCATAACCCAGTTTTGAAGGGGTGGGTTTGTTTTTGCAAAGTTATAGAATTGGATTGCACCGATAGCATAGATTATAGCCACGCCTGCAAGCATGATTACGAGTTGTGCCTTGATTTTTCGAGCGCCAATGTAGGTGTCTGTAAGGTGTCCGATTAGAAATGAGGCTGCGATGAATCCTACTATGTATCCGCCGGTGGGGCCGAGGAGCACGTTCATACCTCCGCTTGTGAAGGCTGCCTGTCCGGCCTTTGGCGCGAACCATGTTAGTCCGAGTCCGCCCAGCGCTGCGTAGAGGAATTGGCTGAGCCCGCCGTAGTATTTGCCTAGCACGAATCCTGCGAGTAGCGCGGGGAAGACCTGGCCTGTTATTGGTACGGGTGTGAATGGTAGGTAGAAGCGCATTTGGGCCATTATACCTGTGAGCGCTGCCAGTATAAATGCTGCTCCAATTTTGTATACCACGTCCATTTCATAGCGTGTTTTGAAGAAGTTGTATCGTGCCTCTTTGAATCCATTGATTGTTATTTCCACATTTATCACCCTGTTAACCTAATATTATTTCGTGGTTAACACAACTATTTAATCTTAACGTTGAAAACTCATTCTAAGGCGTGAACGATTACATTAAATCGCGCAATCAAGCAGAGACACTAGAGGCCGCAAGCAATGATACGAAGCCTATTTTAAAGAGAACCCGATAAAAGCATTGATTACAGGGTGGAAAAGTTGATTATTGAAGATGAGGT
The DNA here is from genome assembly GCA_002923215.1 of archaeon BMS3Abin16. Classification (GTDB taxonomy): domain Archaea; phylum Hydrothermarchaeota; class Hydrothermarchaeia; order Hydrothermarchaeales; family SZUA-236; genus SZUA-236. Next base: position 1,521 of record BDTI01000082.1, read on the forward strand.
AATTATCGCGCGCTATTATATGGAAACGCCGAAGAGCCTTGAAAAGATTACCAGGAATGCGGCAAGTGAACAAAGCACTGGACTAGGGACTCGCAGCGGTTTTGAGACTGGCGGACTCATTGAAACCTACGGTGCAAAGGTTGTAAGCGTTGATTCCACCGAGATCGGTGATTTAAACAAAGGCATAGTCGAGATTGCCTATCCAATCAAAAACTTTGGACCCATTATACCAATGCTTCTCACAACAGTTGCGGGCAATCTCTTCGAACTCGCTGAAATAAAGAATGTGAAGCTACTCGATCTCGATATACCCCCTGCATATCTCAGCGAATTTAAAGGGCCCAAGTTTGGGGCCTCCGGGACGCGAAAGACCCTCGGCGTCTTTGACCGCCCTCTTCTGGGATGTGTTATCAAACCCTGCGTCGGACTTGAACCAGAGACATTTGCCCAGGCAGCTTATGAGGCTTCTGTGGGTGGCGTGGATTTCATTAAAGACGATGAGCTTATCTCAAACCCAGCGTATTCACCTATCGAAGTGAGGACTTCTGCAACTATGGAGGCGTTGGATCGGGCTGAGGAGGAAACTGGTGAAAAAACCCTGTATGCAGTTAATGTTACGGATGAAGTTGCAAATATCATGGGCAACGCTGAAAGCGCCATCTCAAACGGAGCGACCTGCCTGATGATAAACGTTATAGTAACAGGTTTTTCAGCGCTGCGAATGCTTGCAGAAGACCAGTCTATTAAGGTTCCGATCCACTGCCACAGAGACATGTTTGCAGCCTTCGCTAGAAGTCCGGCACATGGCATCTCATCGCAGGTGGTTTCAAAGCTAGCGCGGCTCTGCGGAGCAGACCATCTGCACGCCGGCTCAATTGATGGAAAACTCTTCGAAGATAATGACACAGTGATAAAATCATCTGAAACAATGCGCCGCCAATGGGGAGAGATAAAACCAACGCTGCCGGTTTCAAGCGGAGGGCAAAACCCATGCACAGTAGAACATAACTTCGAGCTTCTTGGAAATGATTTTCTTATTCTCGCAGGCAGCGGGATATTCGGCCATAAAGACGGCGCAACATCAGGGGCAAAGGCCATGCGACAAGCCCTGAACCTGGCCATTTCAGGAACGGCGCTCAAAGACTGCCCGGTAGAAGATAAAGAGCTGAAAACCGCGATCAGACAATGGCAGCCCAGCCTAGACAAGTAGCTTAAACAAAATCGCCGCCGCTAAGAGCAGAAAAAGATAATAAACAAGCCTGCCGCTCTTTTTTTCAAAAACATAGCCGCATCTGGGGCACGCGCCGTTTTCAGGAAAAACCCAGGCACCGCATTTCTTACAGTAAACCTTGGAGTCATCTTGTTCATCTGAAGAGTCGCCAGCCATAAAAGCCTAAAAGCAGTCTTCAAATAAATCTGTTATGGTTGTGAAAAACACATTTTATTTAAACCAGAATCGTTTTTCCTAGGATTATGAACTTTGAGGTAGTTTTTCTCGGAACCTCCGCAGCAGTGCCATCAGCCACTCGCGCTCACGCGGCGATTGCAATCAAATATTTCAACGAAATAATACTCTTCGACTGTGGCGAAGGCACGCAACGCCAGCTCATAAGCAGCAAAACATCCTATATGAAGATCAACCACATATTCATCACTCACTACCATGGCGACCATTTCCTCGGCCTCCCAGGCCTTCTTCAGACCATGTCTCTATCAGACAGAACCGAGCCTCTCACAATCTACGGGCCACGAGGAATTCGTGATGTACTGGAGGTGGTTCTTCGCATATGCCGATCAGAACTCAGCTTTGAAATAATCCCACATGAGATACGGCACGGCCCTGTTTATACGTCTGACAAGTTCAGAATCGACGCTGTGAAAGTGGATCACTCAGCCCTCACCTATGGCCTGGTTTTTGAAGAGGTGAAAAAAAGGGAGTTTCTAAGGGAAAAAGCGATTGCCCTAGGTGTTAAGCCTGGCCCGAATTTCTCACGGCTCCACCGCGGCGAAGAGGTAATTGTTGACGGTAAAACTATTCGACCCGATGACGTTTTAGGAAGTGAAAAAAAGTGTAAAAAGGTTGTCTACACCTCTGACACCAGACCCTGTCAGAATATAGTTGATGTTTCGAAGGGTGCTGTTCTCATCCATGATTCAACCTATGATGGGAGCATGCAGGATCAGGCTGTTGAGGCGACACACTCCACATCGGTTGAAGCTGCTGAGGTTGCAGTCCAGGGCGGCGCAAAAAAACTTTTCCTCACCCATATCAGCCCTAGATATAGCAGCACAGTTGAGATGTTGAAAGAGGCAAAGACTGTTTTTGCAGCCACAAGTGTTGCACAGGATTTTCAAGTCTTTAAACCCTGAATTCCGCCGGAGCTTATCGTATAAATAGGCCTTCGAGACCTGCCGCCATAATTGAAGATGCTGTGAGATCAGCCGTGGTTCCAGGATTATATCTGTTGCCTTCGCAGCACAACTTAGCGTCGAATGCGGAAATATCCCTGGTTTTGAGCCCTTTTTCAAGAATCGCCCTAGCCTCGTTACTCACCTCAATTGCAGTTTCATGATTGTTTTTGCGCTCAATCAATGTATCAGGAACTCTTGCAAGGATTTCCATAAAACACCGCATAACTGAGCTGCGAAAGCTGCCTGTCTTTTCAAACTCCTCTTCAAGGGCGGGCAGGCCGAGTGTGAATGTGACCTCCATCTCTGTTACAAGCTCTCTTGCAACGCTGTCCCACTTTGAAACATTAAATATATCCTGTAGATTCATTTTGTTTTCCAAAATTTTCTGCCTTGATTTTGGGTCGTTTACATCGAAGCTGCGGCTTTTGCCAACCTCGGCGTGTGCGCTTGCAATCGCCGTGTAAAGCTCAACCGTATCCTCTGGTGTGCTGCCATTGATAACTCTTGAAACACCGCTTCGAAGCGCCTTCCTGGAGAAATCCCCACTACCGATAGCGATTCCGGCAGATGCTGAAAGAGGAGTCATGAGAAGGGTCATGCCCAGATTCGTATTTCGCCCGCGGTGTCTGCGCGCCGACTCCTCAACTGCAGAGCGAATCAGCCTGCCCAGACCGGACTTGCCTGGTTTATAGAGCATCCCGAACTCTACAGCCCGCCGCACAGCGCTGCCCATCGCAATTCCTGAGAGCAGGAAATCCTCATACTTAGTGTCCGTAAAATCATGACTAGGTCCAACGTTACCTGGCTTGTCCACGCTCGCCTCAAGGACGCATCCTGCCTGCGCCGCAAAAACAACATCATCAATTGTAAAGGGTCTCATAACAATATGCCTAAAACATACTCTGCCAGTGCTATTTTATCATCTAAACAATTCATAACTATCCCGGTTTTATAAATGTTTACATCCTCAACCTGTTGTGTTTTCTCGCCTGTGTCAACTATCAGATGAGCTGCATAGTCCCGATAAAATTTTGCAATTCCGCGTGCGCTTACATCAATTCCAAATGCGCGCATGAGTTTTTCAGCTGGGCCGGAAAAAGCGCTCCCACCAACTAGGGGTGAAACGGCAAGGGTTTTATCTCTATGTTTGCGCAGAAGCTTGTCAATCCTTGGAAGTGATAAAATCGGGTGGATGCTTGTAACAGGGTTGCTGGGCCCGATGATAATTCTATCTGCATCTCTGATTGCAATAGCCGCATCCGAACATGCGTCTGCGCTGGAATCACGGTTAAAATACACCTTGTTTACATTTGGTTCACCCCTGTTTTTCACCCAGAACTCATGGAGATCCAGCGCACCCTGCGGCGTTTCAATCACTGTTTCAACCCGGTCGTCTGACATAGGCAGCACATTTGATTCAACACCAAGCGCCTTGCATTGCATCCGGGTGACCTCAGAAAGCGTGCTTCCAGCTTGCATCTGCTCACCACGCCAGATATGGCTCGCACGGTCCCGGTCACCGATACGCAGATATTCATCTGAACCAAGACTGCGAAGAACGTCGTGTGTAATGTGTGTGTCACCTTTTATTCCGTGCCATGTGCGGTCGTCCACGATCCCTGCAAGGGTGTAAACAACGGTGTCAATGTCAGGCGAGAAATAGCCGTGAGGGAGCCAATGGTCCTCGGCAGTGTTCACAATCACGGATAGGTCTTTTTCATCCACCACTTTGAGCAGGCCTTGAATGAGCTTGGGAGTGCCTGTTCCACCTGAAAGAACTGTTATCATCCTCTAATTCTGGAGGTCGATTATTTAAGAAGGTTTTTGCTAACCTCAATGTATGCAGGGAAAGTGGAGGGTGATTGCTGCCATAATATTTTTTATAACCCTATCCGGGACGGTGGCAGGATTCAGCGCAGGAGAGATTACCACGTTCACATCGCCTGACAGCAGCTTTGCAGGGTTCAACGCGTTTACAGATACAGTGGATTCAACTCTCTATTTATCGGTTTATGAGTTAAGCAGTCCCGACGTGGCAGCAGAAATCCTTGAGCTACTCGGTGAAGGCAAAGAGATTTCAATAATTGTTGACAAATCCCCTGTCGGAGGATTTCCCGATAATGAAAAAGCGATTCTATCCATACTTCAGGTAAACGGGGCCACAGTCTATCTCGCAGGCGACGAGTACAGATTCCATCATGGCAAATACGCTGTTGCAGACAATGAAACACTTTTTATCGCAACTGAAAACCTTGGCCCAACCGGATTTCCCCTAACTGGCAGTAAGGGTAATAGAGGCTGGGGCGCAGTCATCGAAGACCCTGATTTATCCGAGTATTTTACCCGGCTTTTTTTTACTGACCGCGCGATGGCGCAAAAATTTGAAGCCGATGAATTCGACTTGAAACCTTCAGCCGGCGGCGAAGTATTTACCCCGGTTTTCAGGCTTACCCGCTTTGAGGGCGGATTTGAGGTAACACCTGTTGTGGCACCTGACAACGCGGTCCCTCGAATACTCAGTCTGCTGGACTCTGCTAACGAGACTATCTATATCGAGCAGTTCTACATCTACAAGTACTGGGGAAAGCCAAAGACGGGTTCGGTTGAGAAGAATCCGAATCTGTTTCTGGAGGCTGCAATAGATGCGGCGAGGCGCGGTGTAACGGTTAGAATCCTAATGGACTCCACTTGGTACAACATTGAACGTGACGACCCGAAAAGCAACTACAACACCGCAAGCTATGTGAATGACGTTGCGCGGCGGGAGGGGCTTGATCTTGAGGCGCGACTTGTTGACACAGGTCGAATAGGTGTTAAAAAGGTGCATGCGAAGGGTGTGGTTGTAGACGAAAATTTGGTGCTTATATCGAGTGTGAATTGGAATGAGAACTCGCCAAGGAATAACCGCGAGGTAGGGGTGATAATTGAAGGCGCGCCAGCCGAGTATTTTGCCAGTGTTTTCTTGTATGACTGGGGTGTTCCCGCTGACCACGCGGACACCGGTGGCACAAGTAAGATATTTTACATTGTCTTTACAGGGGCTGTTATATCCATATTTATTGTGAGGCGCAGACGATGAAGCAAAACAATTTGGAACAGGTTTACAAGCGGCTTTTT
>BDTI01000083.1 GCA_002923215.1 archaeon BMS3Abin16
ATTAAATGAATAATAATTTGTATTTAAACTCTTCTTTCAGGATATTTTCATCGACCGCATTCATCGTACCCCCAAAACATAGCAATCCTATGATATACTCTTCACAATCTCATCGACTATGACGTCGTTGTCCACGGTCCAGTCAATGCTTTCCATCGCCTTCTGCTCAACATATGTGCTGAGGCGAGTTGAGCTGCGCGGTATGAAGCCGTATTGAATCGCCTTGTAAGCGTGCTCCAAGAATAGGTCGATTGCCCGGTCCACATGTCCGCGGATAAAGCCCTCGATTCTAAGCTGGAGGGAATGGTCAAGCATGATAAGAGGTTCTCGTTCCTTCAGCCGATGTTTAAAGTGTTTTGTAAGACGTCTTCGAACCTCAGGGTCAAGATGGGGGTAGTCCTTTGAAACCGTTCTTATAACCTGCGTCAGGCTGGGCTTTTTTTTCCTGACCTTAGGCGCGATTATGCTGTTTATCCTGGATTCAAAGTCTTCTGTGAGCCTTGGACCAATACCCTTAGTCTTCAGCACCTCAATGCATTCTGTGCAGGAGTTGAGAGCGCGGGGATCGATCAGATCTACATACAGCCTTGAATAAAGGATGAGTGTGTCCAGCGCCGATTTCACCTCACCATTTTCCCCTCCAACCTGTAGGACAAGGTTTTCAGGGGTAATCTCAGGCAGCACCTTTCGCCATTTCTTTTGAATCGTCCTATGAATCCTTGAAAGCCGCTTGAAGTTATAATGCTTGATAACCGCTTTTTCAAGGGCGTGGAATGCCAGTATCTTTACGATGATTTTCCTCTGCTCAGAATTTATCTCGTTTTCAGCCACAGTCAAACGCCTCCCAGGGCTTACCTGCCTCCAGAGTTAATCCGGGTAAATATAGGTGAAATTTGAGTGTGTTGCTCGAGAAAATCCGCTTTAACCCGGTCTAATATGCGCAGGGCGCCCATAGCGTTTATATCACTCTGCACCCGCTCTTCAACAAGGTTTCGAAGTCCGCCCATTCGAAGAGCGACGCGTATCTCTCGAACCGTTGCAATCGAAACCCATAGGTTGTGGCTTAAGAGCGCCTTAAAATCCAGGTCCGCGGCATCGCTTGAAATGCACATACCGCAGGGACAGGGAAGTTCTGTTAGTTCCGATTGATTGAACACGCCTCGAAGTGTGAGGTAGCGGCCTTCATGTGCTCCTAGAACCGCGCTGCGAAGGTCGAAAAGGTCCACGCCTATATAGGCGAGAACAGCAAATAGATGAGGCGGGACACCCGGCATATAAAGAGCGGTGTTCGGTGACAGGGTTTCCCTTGCGTCTGTGAGCACTTCAACTAGTTTACGGTGGTTTCTCACAAGCCGGTCTGCTTGAGCAACCTCGACAATAGGCCGGTCTCTAAGATATTCTGCGCCTTCCCTTCGAAGCTCAAGGTATTTCCCGCCTTCAAGTACCGCGCCAAAGCCTGGATGTATGTCAGCAACCCTCAGCGTCTCGGCGACTGCTTCTCTCGCAATCTCCAGGGGTGTGTTAAAACCAGTGGGAAAAGAGGGCAGTATTCCAAATTCATCGATATTCGGCTCTGAAAAAATGGTGCCATACTCTATAAGTGTTTCATCATCTGCGCCGGCTCCAGTAAAAGGCGAGATCTTGAGATAACCCTTTGGAGCATCACCCGCCGCAGTGTTCCAGAGAAGCGATGGCGTAGGATAAGCCAGGTCATTGAAATGAAGCCTGCCAAGCCGAGCAGGTCCGTCGTGGCGCAGAATCTCAAGATGCATGGATTAAAAAGAATCATTCAAAGATATAAATGTAGGGCAAGGTATATTAAGGTCTGAACCCATTTTTTCAGGGAGAAAATGAATCTGGTTTCAGCCTTTGAAAGAGGGCATAATGTTGAAGAGGCCCTGGACGCTGCGGTTGAAAAGATAAATGATCAGCTCAAGGCGGTTGACGGTCTTATTGAAAAAATCGATTTTCAAGTGGATGTTGGATACTCCGGTGCCACTGTTTCAGTTACGCTTTCACTCAATGGTGACGCGCCGCTTCACTCCGAGGTGCTTGGCGTAAATCGCAGGGGGATTAATAACAGTCAGGCATTGAAAAAGGCGACTCAAAACATTAACGAAAGGCTTGAACAGCGAAAGGGGACTATTCAGGATTTTGCGGTGAAAAACATTGAGCCTATTCCAGGCCGGGCTTATTCAACGATTCTAGTGGCAATCAATGAAGACATAATCGAAGACCCTCAAGACGCAGTGAGCAGAAGAAGACGCATCCAAAAAGCGCTTGACCTACTTAGCCGTGAGCCGTCAACACTTAATATTGCAAAGGTTGCCGAGGTTTTCAGCGTCTCCCGCAAGATGATCTATCACGACTTGGAGAAGCTGGGTTTTGTGAGACGTGAGGGAAACGTAAAAAAAGAGGAGCATAAAAAGCAGTAGAGTTTTACCATAGTTTTGATGAGGGTGAGAATAGATGAGCGGGACACATGATTTAAATGATTCACAGGCGGTTTTGCAGGGGGTGGTTGACTCTCTCCAGGCAGGGATTACTGTTGTTGATCGAAATTTTAATGTCCATTTTGTCAACCAGCTTGTGCTTGATCTCATCGATGCGGACAGTGCGAAAGATGTTATTGGAAAGAGGTGTTTTAACGCGCTTTTCGGGAGGGACAGTCCTTGCGAGTGGTGCAGTACCAATGAGTGTTTTGAAACCGGCGAAATCCAGCGCAAAGAGGCCTCTGTAGATACTCCTGATGGCCTAAAGCACTATGCCTTTTCATCTCATCCAGCTTTCAGCGGCAAGTGTGTTGTATGCCTGGGCGTTGAGCTTTCCACGGATCAGGGGCGCGTCTCCTTTCTAGGTTCAGAGATTGAAGAGGCTAAAACACACCTTGAAAGCATTCTTGACACGATTGAAGAGTCGATCTGCGTAATCGACAGAGACCTTGAGATAATCAGCTTCAACGACTCCTTCGCAAAAAACACAGATACACCGCGGGAAAAGATCCTTGGGCGCAAGTGCTACCGGGTTTTGCACGGATATTCTGAGGACGAGTTTTCAGAAAACTGTAAAAACCGCTGTATCGTGCTTGAAGCCTTTGAAACAGGCAGAACTATTGAGTCTGTGCATCAACATGACACAGAGAGGGGACAATTATTTCATGAGAGCCGGGCGCTTCCAACTCGAAACACAATGGGCGAGTCATATCAGATCGTCTATGTCTTAAACGATGTGACTGAGAAGAAAGAGGCAGAGCAGACGCTGCGGGAATATGCGGATCGCTTGGAGCGTTCAAACAATTTGAAAGACCTCTTTGCAGACATTATGCGCCATGACCTATTAAATCCGCTGGGTGTTGTGAAAAATGTCTTCGAGCTGATTGAAGAGGATCTCCCGGATACTGGGATGGAGCGTGAGATCGCTATGGTTAAGCGTAACATCGCAAAGATTGAAGATCTTGTGCACAGCGCGGCTCGCTTCGGACAGGTTGAATCCGCGAAGGATATGGAGTTTGAGAATCGGAATCTGAAAGAAATCCTTGAAGAAGTAGTCAGCAGCCTTTCAAGTGAAGGGTTGAAAAAAGATATGAAGATCATGATATTTGAAGAGGACTATTACGCTGAGACAAGCCCTTTTATTGAGGATGTCTTTTCAAATCTGATTACAAACGCGATTAAATACAGCCCGCCTGGAAGCACAATCGACGCTTCCTGTGAGGACCTTGGAGACAAGCTGATGATATCTATTTCAGACCGTGGGATGGGTGTTCCAGACGAGCATAAACAGGGGATCTTCGAAAGATTTAAACGGGTGGAAAAGGGCAGTGTAAAGGGCAGCGGACTCGGTCTTGCAATCGTGAAAAGAGTGGTTGAGCTGCACAAGGGCGATGTCTGGGTTGAAGACCGCCCCGACGGTGGAAGCACATTTACATTCACACTTCCAAAGAAGAGGGTGAAAGATGCTTAAGATTGTTTTAGAGGTAGATGGTGAAGAAGATTTTCTATATGAGGTGAAGCGAGTGCTGGAGTTTGCGGGACTGAGCGTTACAAGGGAAACATCTGAGTAGGGAGGTGCTTTCGATGCTTAAAGAAGCCTCGCCAGACTGCAAAGAATATAAAAGAAATGGAGGATTTTAAAGATATGCCCATTGGCATGTTTCTAAGCCGAGAAAAAGAGATAAAAGTTATTGACACAACAAAATATTTGGCTGCTTAAACGCCCGCCGAAGTGAGAGGTAATAGAATATGACGAAGATTCTGGTTGTTGACGATGAGACTGACATTCGATTTGTAATCGGAAAGATGCTTGAACGGGAGGGTTATGGAACAATAGAGGCTGACAGCGGTGAACAGGCGCTTGAAGTGTTGAAAGACGAGGAGCCTGATCTCATCCTACTCGACGTTATGATGCCGGGGCTTGACGGATATGAAACCTGCATGCAGATAAAATCCCAAGAGGCGACTAAAAACATTCCTATAGTCATGTTGACTGCGAAAACTGCTGAGTCAGATAAGATCAAAGCCCTTGAAGAATGCGGAGCGCAGTGGCATATTTCAAAGCCGATTGACCGAAAAAAATTCATTGAAACCGTCAAGTGGCTGCTTGCAAGCCCGCCCAGGAGAGAAGAGTAGATATGGGTGTTAGTGTTTGCCTGGCCTCAGGTAAAGACGGGGTTGGCAGAAGCACGATCACTGTAAACCTTGGAATCGCCTTGTCAAAGCGTGGTATTTCCACGGTTATCGTAGACGGTGATATTGAAGGCGCAAGCTTCGGCTTGATACTCGGCGTTGACCCTGACACTCCATCGCTTCACGAGTGTCTAGCAGGCAAGACAACCTGTGAAGAGGCAATTATCGAAACCTACGGCGTTAACGCCCTTGTAGGAGGTATTACGATTGAGCAGCTTGTCAATGTGTCAGTTGCTGGTTTTTCCAACATACTTGACAAGCTTACAGAGCGTTTTGACATCGTGCTTGTAGACTCTCCGGCCGGGCTTGGAACAGATGCAGTTACGATTCTGAGCAACTGTCAATCAGTGGTGCTTGTTCTCACACCTGACATCAACTCTGTAACTAACACGCTTAAGACACTGGCTGTTGCGAAAAAGGTTGGAACAGCGATTCTCGGCGGAATCATCAACCGTACAGGCGGACAATACGACATCCCCTCAGACAAGATCGAGGATCTGCTCAAGGTTAAGATTATCGCTGAAATCGGTGAAGACGAGCTTGTGAGACAGTCACTACAAGAGGGTGTGCCGATCTATGCTGAAAACCCGGATAGCAGCTTCTCAAAAAAGATCACTGATATTGCAAGTAAACTCGTCGGCGGCAGCTAACAGTTTTTACAGAGCCTGCCGTTTTCGCAGAATATACTCGCAGTCTTAAGCAGGTTTTTATTCTTTTCAATGCACATAACGATTTCATCTGCCGTGAGCGGGTCGCGGATAAAAAGTGAACGGTGTTTTTTCGACGCATTGTAGGCCAACTCCCGATCCCGTGTAACCAGTAGAGAGTTGAACTTGCTCATGAGATGAAGTATCTCAGAGTCGTCCATCTCAGTGTCGATGTCGCCTACATGCAGAACCCTCTGCGCCTTGGAAAGGCGTTTCACCTTCTTAGGGATGTTTGCGTCAAGGATGATTTCTATCACAGCTCAAAACTCCAGTAGGGCACGCTATGTTTAAAAAGCTCCTCAGATGTTTCAAGCAGCTCCTCCGGGCTGCGACCGCTTGAACAGACTATTTCACGCGACCCGCCTGTGCTCAGTCTACGAAATTCTGCAAGAATTTTCTGCCGACTCGTAAAATCAACCTTTGCACCCGGCGAGAACTCACATGAATCTGAATAACCTACTTCGCCGCCTGAAACCGATGCAACCTCTGAGAACTGGCCTGAATCGAGAACTGCGAAGCGCTGAGCCAGACCAGGACTAGAAGTTGAGCAGAGATGCCAGCGTTCACCGCTTTCACGCTCCCAACCATGAAGTGTGTCAGAGACATGCCGGATGATTGAAACCCCGAAGTCACGGGCATAACCACTCTCATGAAACTCCTCACCTAGATATGCCTTCACAGCATTGTTCAAACCCACATAGCCGATGAGGTTAATCCCCTGGTTCAGATCGAAATAGGGTTTTTCACCGCTGCTTTCAGCGAAAAACGACAGCGAGCCGCTCTTCATCCTCCGCGACAACACATCTCGTTTTATCCTGCCAGCCTCACGGGCCAAATCCAGCGCACTGTCAAGAGCTTCAAAAAAGGGGTCTTCTTTTCCGCCTGACTTGTAAACTGTTCGAGGCAGATTAAGAGTTGTATGCTGCAGCGCCGACTCAAGATATGGAAGCTCTGACACAGTTTCATCGGACGAGCCGCCGCCAGGATAGATAGCTCCGGATGAATGGGCTGAGCTCCGCTGTCCAAGACCGCTTGAAACCAGGTTAAGCAGATTGATCGGCCTGCCCTCAGACGCTGACTCATGCATGAGCAGAGCAAAATCATCGGCCCCCTCTTTTTTCCGGTCGTCAAGCCGCATCTTATAGACCAGGCTGGGAGAGTTAAACGCCTCACCCCGGTAGTCGCCACTGCGATAAACCTCGGATAATGCGATTGCAAACTCCCGCGCCTCCTCTTCAAAATCACCATAGAAAATATCGTTTCTAACAACTCCGCCAGGCATAAGCGCCGGCACCTCAGCGAGGTGCGCGGGCACACCATATTCAACTTCAAGATCGATTGGAAGCGGGCTTTTTCTGTTCAATGAAAAAGTCTGCGCAAGCTCGAAGACAAGGGTCTGCGCAAGCTGCATAATCTCTGAGCGTTTCAGACCTTCCAGATATGGCGCGATCCACACGTTAAAGGAGTGAAAACCAAGGTCTGCGCTGAAGGCTGTGCTCGCGGCAAGCAGCGCTTTCACAGAATGCAGAATTGCAGTTTCAGCGTTTTTCGCAGGACCTGTTGTCACGCCGCGGCCCATGCTCCCTTTGAACTTGAGCCCGTTTTTAAGGAAAAAACGCAGGTCATGTATCGCCCTGTAGGGGCGAGTCACAAAATACTCAAGGTCATGAATATATAAATCACCCTTCATATGTGCGTCTGCAAGGTGCAGGGGCAGCACTTTGAGAAGCGAGTATTCACGAAAGATGCTGTTTGCCATCTCCATGTGCACAAGCTCTGAGCCTTCTGTCGGGGTGGTTTTGTTTGGCAGCGCTTCGATGAGTTGCGCCGCATCGTAGACAGGCATTCCAAGCCTTGTGTAGTCTGAGCGCGCCCCTTCATATCCGTGCTCGAGAAGCTTTACATTCACAATCTCACGAATAAGCGGGCCGGAGGTGAAATCGAGGTTGAGGCGCCGAAGCTCGGCCTCTGTTTCGCGGGCAACTATCTCTGCCACCTCCTTAGGTAGAGAGGTCTCTTTAACAAGTGAGTCTACTATGCGTTTTCGGTTGAAGCGCTCGATCGTGTTACTGGAGGTGCGCACATACATTGAATGAAATCTTTTGTATCTGTCAGCGGCCTCCGGGTTTCTGTTGTAGAGTGACGCGAGGATTTTTCGCTGTATCTCGTCGCTGTTTATGCCGTCAAATATTCCCCGTGAAACCTCAAGGGCGACTTCTGCTGCGGTCCAGAACTCGACTCCTGCTTCGACACAGTCTGATGTGATTATGTTTGGGTCGAATATCTCTGTTTCACCTGAGCTTTTCACTACCTTTGCGCCTGAGCCTGCAACCGTCATTTTAAGCCTTTCCAACCCTCATTAGAATTCCTAATAATATTCATGGTTATACTTAATTTTCAAGTAGCCGGAAAGGGTTTATAAAATTTTCGTAACGGTTATATTAAACAAAAGAGAGTAAAATATTTATAATACTAAACAGATTTTCAAAAACACAGGACAGCACCTCCATTGCAATTGGAGAGATTACCTATAGGCGAGCGAAATGGACGAAACAGACCAAAAAATCATCGACCAACTCAGGGAGAACTCAAGAGCATCATATAAGGAGATTGCGAGAGGGGTGAAAATCTCGGATGTGGCTGTGCACAAACGCATCAAAAACCTCTCGAAACGAGGGGTCATAAAAAGATTCACAGTAACCGTGGATCAACATAAACTGGATAAAGCGACAACCGCGATTCTCATGATAAAATGCAATACTGGGAGCGCGCCGGGAATCGCAGAGCGACTCGCCAAAACACCGGATATCACCGAGGTTTACACTACAATCGGCGAATATGACATCGTGGCCAAGATCAGGACACATGACATGAACTCGCTCAAAGACCTCGTAGAAAAAAAGCTGAGAATGACACGAGGCATACACGAAATACGAACAAGCGTTGTCTTCGACGCATTCAAAGAAGACCTGAGCCTGGGGATGTGAGAAATCCAAATTCAATAACAAAAGGTGAGGGTGTTGAAAATTGATATGATTGGAAAAATATGGGCTTATTTTAAGAAACATCTTACTGGAACAAAAACTCCTTCAAATGAGCGATTATCTTTTGCAATGTTCTTCTGGATTATATCGATGATATTGGCCGCATTTTTAGGACACTATATTGGAGGTTATTTAGATGAACAATCAAAAAGACCTGACATAGATTTTCAAATGGGGACATTTGATAAGGACGATTTAGGATTTTATTTTCCATTGAAAATCAGTAACATTGGGGAGAAACCGTTACACGACATAAAAATCTCATATCAAAATTGTTATATGGAAAATGAGAGAGTATATGAAAGTAGTTCATTGCCCATTTCGAATACAGAAATTTTCAAGTTGAGAGATGAAAAAACAAATAAATACTATTTAAAAAAGCCCCTTAATCCTGATTTACCATTAAATGTTTCTTTTTGTCTTATTAGATCTTATGTCTATAATTCAAGTGCTCTTTATGTACCTGACCAAAACTGCTCTATATTTTTCGGAGGATTGTGTGAGTATAAAGCTGAGATAACGTCCGATGAAATTAACAAGACTTTTTCTCAAAAATTCTTTTCTCCTTTTGAGGTAGCGTACAAAATTGACTCTAATAATGAAATTGAAGTCAAAAATAAAAGTTTATTAGAGGAAACTTCCCCGATTGAATTCGTTAGTTTCACTCCATACGAACTTGAGGCATTAGAAAAAGGAGAAATTCCTAAAAATTCTGTTAAATTCTCACCAACTCAACCGATGAATCTAATTGCAGAGTCTGAGAAATATGGTCCACCATTAAATGTCACTATTACATTTCTCGGGATAATAGGGATAAAATAAATGCATGCCTGAAAATTTTTAAGTCCCCATTTCCCACCTGTGCAGATACTTGTCCTGCTCCCCCCTGTGAGAGAGGGTATGTCGATTTTTTAATCAGCTAAGTTTTATATTGCTTTAATATTTCCGAGGTTGTTTTAACAGGGACTCGGTTTTGTAATTTGAAACCCTTGTCATCGGTCCAGTCCAGACGCTTGAGCCATCAAACATCAACGCAGTGGCGATGAAAACTATGTCAGTCTCGTCGATTTTCTGCATGATTTCATTTGCTTCTTCAAGCTTTCCCCTTATTACATCCTGCGGAATCAATTCGATGTATGAAAAGAGGATGTCTAAAATAGAGTTGAACCTTTCTTCACTGAGCCCGGATTTATTGAGTATCAAATCCTTGTGTTTGACGATCTCCGCCATGCCCAGATCAGGATAGACTAAATCTGCATTGATTTCAAGTATGATCTTTCGTGTGAGCGAGTCTTTGATTAACGCAGAGATAATGATGTTTGTGTCGAGAACAAGCTTCATGAAAGAAGTTTCTTTGAGATTTCTTTATTAATCTTGCCGCTTATCTCAGCTACATCTGCTTCAGTTAATTTGCTTTGTGAAGTGAGTTTTTCAAGCATTTCCAGGTCGTCAACCTTCTTTTTAATTGCCTTTCGCGCAACCTCACTCCATTTAACCTCTGAGTATTTCTTCATCTTCTCATGCAGCCCGGCAGGTATTGAAAGAGTCATGTTCGGCATACACATATATATGTGAGTTCACATAAGAAAAGTTTATTAAAAAAATATTTTTCAACACATCCAAAGAAGATTTGAGTCTGGGGATGTAGAAACCGTAAACAGATGCTTAATTAAAGTCCTAAATATTTTTTTATTGCCTCTGTAATTACTACTTGTAAAATTGGTCCCAACCAAACTGCTTTTCCTTTAATTTTGTTTGCTTTTTCTTTTAACCAATCGGGATCCAATTTACCTTTTTTAACGTGCTCCTCTATCTCGCGAACTTCATCTTTAAGTTCTTCTTTGGAAGACGAATCGATATCTTCAGCAGAGTCTATCTTTTCATATATTTGATTAAAGCTTTCTGAAATGTTTATTGACTGATTCCCAGAAGACTGCGCGACAACTGAATTTATTACTCCTCCTTTAATAATTTGAATGTTGTTTTGGATGAAAGGAAATTGTCTTCCTAACGTTTCTGGTTTCTCAACAACATCCATCCCATAAGCTGTTATAATAGCAAAACCCGGACGGGTAGAGTCTAACCCCCAATGAGCTTCTATCAATCCTTTATCGTGTAAATATTTCGCATTAACATCTATTTGAGCATCAGATAACCCCATTTCTGTAAAGGATTCAAACCCCATAACATGCCGTGGTTTTTCCTGATTAAACTCGAAAAATTTTCGAAGTATTATACTTCTAATTTCTTGATTGTCCATTCTACCCCATTAACAACGGGTTATTTAATAAAACCTGGCGTTCCATCTTTAAAGAACACGCTCTATGTCCCCATTTCCCAGCTGTGCAGATATTTTTCCTGCTCCGCTGTGAGTGTGTCGATCTTGATTCCCATGCTCTCAAGCTTGAGTTTTGCAATGTGTTGGTCGATATCCTCTGGCACACTGTAAACCTTGGCTTCGAGTTCGGCTCCGTGGTCTTTGATGTATTCGGCTGTGAGCGCCTGATTAGCAAAGCTCATATCCATCACACTGGCCGGATGCCACTCAGCCGCCGCGAGATTTATAA
>BDTI01000084.1 GCA_002923215.1 archaeon BMS3Abin16
TACATAATGTATCTTTAGCGAGTGAACGCCTTTCACACCGTCAACGTCAAGTGCGAGATTGGTTATCTGGCTTATAAGCCCTGTGTCCGGAACCGATCCCATGAGCATGTCAATATTTCCGCGACCCACGTCAAATCCGGTTTTAATGATAAATAACCCCACAATAAGCCCTGCCAGCGGGTCGAGTATCGGATACCCTGTGCGTGAGAGAAAGATACCTACAAGCACAATCCCTGATGATACAGCGTCGCTTGTGTGATTTATTGAATCTGCCATAAGCGAGGGAGAGTTGATCTTTCTTCCGATCTTTGACACCAACCTGGCCATGATCAGCCCGCCTGCGATAGAGATAATAGGTCCTACAAGCGCTATTGCATCAGGCCCCTGGGCCGGTGGTTGAAGAAACCGCTGGTATGAGTTTTTTCCCACCTCAAATCCTATTAAGACTATGAGTATTGAGACCACGAACCCGGCTAAGGCCTCTGCGTCACCATGCCCAAGAGGGTGTTTTTCATCAGCGGGCTTGGAGACAACGTAGAACCCTGCCAGAACGACAATTGAAGATAGTGCGTCGGAAAAAGTGTGGAAGGATTCAGCAATCAATGCGTAGCTGTTGCCAAATATTCCCAGGGAAAGGTTTACGACGGATAGCAGGATGCTTCCGAAGATCCCGATATACGCCCCTTTCTTGCCTTGCCTAACCCTCTGCTTATGCCGCATGGCTTAGTTGGTTATCACAAGATTGATATAATCTTTGCGCACCAGGCATGTGCAATGGACTTAACGTTATATGATTACAGCCTGCCGCGGGAGCTTGTGGCACAGCAGCCGGCGTTGGCCAGGGATATGTCACGGCTGCTGGTTCTTGATAAGGAGTTTGTGGATGACACCTTTGTAAATCTTCCAACCTATTTCTCAGCCGGGGACGTGCTTGTTTTGAATGATTCACGTGTTGTTATGGCACAGCTTGTGGCCCGGAAAAAAACCAGCGGCAGAGTGGAGATTCTTATAATCCGATCTGATGGCGTCAGTGCAAGTTGTCTTCTAAAGGGAAAGAAGATTCACCTTGGAACAGTCCTTGAAATAGGTGATTTTTCAGCTGTAGTCAGAGGGAAAGACGATGGTAGGTTCAACCTGGAGTTTGACAAGCCGGTTAGCGAGATTATTGAAAGACACGGCCAGGTTCCGCTTCCCCAGTATATCAAGGAAAAAGTTGCCGATCCAAGCCGCTATCAAACCGTGTACTGCCGGGAGAGTGGTTCTGTTGCTGCTCCAACTGCGGGGCTGCATTTTACAGAGGAGCTGCTCGCCGCGATTCATGATCGGGGTGTTGAAATCGCCTATGTAACTTTGCATATCGGTCCGTCCACATTTCTGCCGCTGCGAGAGGGATGTGAGCACCCAAGACTTGAGCCTGAGATCTATTCAATCGACGAGGTAAATGCTGAAAAGATAAATCAGGGGATAAAATCAGACTCTCTCATCACCGTGGGCACAACTACGGTCAAGGCCCTGGAATCTGCAAACACGGGAGGAGTAGTAAAACCTGGCATAGGGCAAAGCAGCCTCTTTATCGCGCCTGGACACAGGTTCAAAACCCCAATCAAGAGTATGGTTACAAACTTTCACCTGCCAAAATCAAGCCTGCTCCTTTTGGTCTGCGCCCTCTTCGGAAGGGAGCGCATACTCAACGCCTACGAACATGCCGTCAACCACAGCTATCGATTCTACAGCTTTGGAGACGCAATGTTAATTTTGAGGTAGAAAACATATGTTTGAAGTAACCCATGTTGACCCAAGCGGCGCGCGTATCGGACAGCTGCACACTGCAAGCGGAGTTGTTGAAACACCGGCTTTTATGCCTGTAGCCACCAACGGGTCGGTTAAAACACTATCCTTCGACACTGTAGCGGGGCTGGGTTTTGAAGCCCTTATCTCAAACGCCTTCGTCCTCTACCTGCGGCCTGGCCTAGAGGTTATTGAAGCTGCTGGCGGACTTCACAAATTCATGGGATGGGATAAGACAGTCTTCACTGACAGCGGCGGATTTCAGATGCTGAGCCCTGAGTTTCTTGGAAAAACCAGTGAAAAAGGGGTGTTGTTCAGATCACCTATTGACCGCAGCAGGCACATGCTTACTCCTGAGGCATGCATAGATATTCAGAACCGGCTTGGCTCAGACGTTGCAATGGTGCTTGACGACCTTGTGCCCTTTGGAAGCGATCGAGATGCTCTTTCAGCAGCTGCTTCTCGCACAACGCGCTGGGCAGGTAGATGTAAAGAGGCAAATAGGTCGGATGGCCAGCTTCTCTTCGCAATCACTCAGGGTGGAACAGACCTGGCCCTGCGGCGCAGAAGCGCCGAGGCCCTTGTGGACATCGGTTTTGACGGCTACGCAATCGGCGGGCTTTCAATCGGCGAACCAAAGGATGTTATGAGCCAGATACTTCGTGAGCAGGCCAGGGTTCTGCCAGAGGACCGCCCCAGATATCTTATGGGCCTGGGATCGCCAACCGAGATAATCGACGCAATCACCTCTGGAATGGACATCTTCGACTCTACCTTTCCCACTCGAAACGCCCGGCACAACGGAGCCTACACATTCAAGGGATATCTGAACATCTCCAGAGGAGGGTTCAAAAATGACACCGCGCCAATCGAGGACTCCTGCAAATGCTACGCCTGCAAAAACCACAGCCGAGCATATATCCACCACCTTCTCAGGAGCCGTGAGCAAACTGGTAAATCGCTTATGACAATACACAACCTTTATTTTATGCAGCGTCTCATGGCTCTTACTAAAGAGGCGATTCGCGAGGAGCGGCTGCTGGAATTCAAAGAGGAGGTTTCAGGGCAGATTTCGTCGAAATACCAGGTGAAAGTGTAGATGAAGGTTGACGAACTAGAGGGCTTTGGTTTTCCCAAGGAAGGGATTTTCATTTTAAAAAACGCGGGTATCAAGTCGCTTTTTGAGCCTCAGGAAATCGTTGTGAACAAAGGGCTTTTGGACTTGAAAAAATCCTTTCTCATCAGTGTTCCAACTGCCAGCGGGAAAACCTTGATTGCCGAGCTTGCCATGGTCAGCGCGATTCTCAGAGAAAAAACCGCGGGAAACGGCCGTGCCAAGTGCCTTTATATCGTGCCGCTTCGGGCGCTTGCAAGCGAGAAATACGAGGCATTCAAGAAATGGGCGCCCCTTGGAATCTCAGTTGGCATGTC
>BDTI01000085.1 GCA_002923215.1 archaeon BMS3Abin16
AATCGTCTCATGTTCCTATACCTGAAAAGATCAATTGGCTAAACATCCTTATAGAAGTTTATTCAGGTCCCCATTTCCCAGCTGTGGAGATATTTTTCCTGCTCCGGTGTGAGTGTGTCGATTTTGATTCCCATGCTCTCAAGCTTGAGTTTTGCAATGTGTTGGTCAATGTCCTCGGGCACGCTGTAAACACGTGCTTCAAGCTCTGATCCGTGGTCTTTGATGTATTCGGCTGTGAGCGCCTGATTAGCAAAGCTCATATCCATCACACTGGCCGGATGCCCCTCAGCCGCCGCGAGGTTGATGAGTCTGCCCTCGCCAAGCAAGAATATCCTGCGGTCGTCGGCCATTGTGTACTCCTCCACATACTCCCGGATCCGCCTCTTACCCTTCGCTAGTTTTTCAAGGTCGGAGATGTTAATCTCCACATTAAAATGACCGCTGTTCGCAACAATCGCGCCGTCCTTCATAACACTGAAGTGCTCGCCCCGCAGGATGTGGATATCACCTGTGACCGTTACAAAGATATCGCCTATCCTTGCAGCCTCGGCAATCGGCATAACCCTGTATCCGTCCATCGTGGCTTCAAGTGCCTTCAAAGGATCAATCTCAATAATGATTACGTTTGCGCCCATACCCTCAGCGCGCATTGCAACACCCCGCCCGCACCAGCCGTATCCGCCGACAACCAGGTTTTTGCCTGCTAAGAGGATGTTCGTCGCCCTGAGGATTCCGTCGATCGTGCTCTGACCAGTTCCATATCGATTGTCAAAAAAGTGCTTGGTCTTCGCATCGTTGACCGCGATAACCGGGTATTTTAAAACACCGTCAGCCTCCATGCTCTTAAAACGGATTACACCGGTCGTCGTCTCCTCTGTTCCTGCGATGATGTCATCCAAAACCTCGGTGCGCTCTTTAAGAATAGTTGACACCAGGTCTCCGCCGTCGTCCATCGTGATATGAGGCTTTGTATCAAGGGCCATGTTCACATGCTCATAATATGTTTTATTATCCTCCCCTGTTATCGCGAACACTGGTATTTCAAAGTCTTTCACAAGCGATGCTGCCACATCATCCTGTGTTGAAAGCGGGTTTGACGCGCAGAGCGCAGCCTCTGCTCCGCCAGCCTTGAGTACACGCATGAGATTAGCTGTTTCAGTTGTCACATGGAGACACGCCGCAATTCGTAGCCCCTTTAGCGGTTGTTCATCTATAAATCGTTTTTCAATAAGATCGAGTACAGGCATCTGCATACCTGCCCATTCAATCCTGAGTTTACCTTTTTCTGCCAAATCCAGGTCTTTAACATCGTACTTCATCTTTCATCACCAATATTTTTTTTATCGTCGAAAATCATGTGCCAGCCCATCCCAAATCAGAGTGAGTGTTTAGGCGGTTTTCTTTGACGCCTCAAGTTCGCAGGGTGAAGGCACCTTCAAAGTATCCTCGATTCCAAGTTTCATCCTGTCAAGAAGCTCCCGAAGATTTACCTCGGTTCCAACGCAGCCGTCGCGAACAAGGGGCACACCCTGTACAACGAACTTGGCCCGCGAGAGATCATGCATGGCATTGTTTAAATCTTTGTAGCATGCAACGCCCAGCGTCGCTTTAGGCTGCACCTTTTTTACTATGCGCTCTACAAACCTTCCACCTGGAACCGCATAGAACTGATATCCAAGCCTTGCCGCCTCGACTTTCAGATTTTTTATAACGCACATACCGCAGTCCTTGCACATTATGCCCTGAGACGAGTCAAGCCGAGCAGGACACTTGGGATGGCGTATGCACTGCGGGACCACTAGTATCCGGTCCTGGGGAGCAATCTGTGCAAAGGCGTTTTCACTGAGCGTGTTTCTAAGCTCGATTCCAATATTGTCCACAAGGCTTTCACGGAGCCCGAAGAGGTGTGCAAGACCTTTGATCTGATGATAAAAATGATCCACCGTGAAGAGCAGGAGCCGTGGCAGAATGATGCGCCTCTTTTTTATTAGCACAACACCCAGCACAAAGGACAAGAGAAATAGCAGTGCCAGTCCTATTAAAAAGATGAATGTTATTCTTCCCAGTAGCTCGTACATCATATTTATCCTGTCATCCACCGTCTGATAATCCAGGTCTTTTTCTGTATCCTCTTTTAGAGTAGGCCCAGTCCTTCGAGTTTTTTACCAACCCGGTCTACAGCCATCAAAGCGTCATCAGGTGTTTTAGCGCCTGTGCACACCATCTTACCTGAGCCGAAGAGGAGGACAACAACCTTGGGCTCAGTCATCCGGTACACAAGGCCGGGGAATTGCTCAGGTTCGTACTCGGTCCTTTCAAGGGCGACTGCTATTGCGTCAAGATTAAGCTCAGCGTGGAGGTTTCCGGAGGCTACGATGTTTTGCACCGTTACCGGCGGGTTCGGAGGGATATCGATTCCTGTCTCCCGAATCTTTTGTACCGTTGCCTCGATTGCCTTGTGCACCATATCAATGCTTTTTGCTCCTGTGCACACGATCTTTCCAGAGCCGAATATAAGCGCTGCAGTCTTCGGCCTGTCCAGATGAAAGACAAGTCCAGGGAACTGCTCAGGCTCGTACTCGATGTTTTTCAGTGACACCGCCACTTTTTCAAGATCAATATCAACTCCAAGAGTGGATGATGCAACAACATTTTCAATCCGAATCTCCCCCCTCTTTATCTCCGGCTTAACTTCTTTTGCCATATATATAAACCTCCTAGCTGAATCTGAAAAGAGATATTTAAAGCCGAGGTATATAAAGGTTTCATACTCAGGCTTTGTTCAACGTCCGAAGGATTTAGTATGCGTGTTCATTCTTCGAGGGATATGCAAGTAATATTGAAAAAAATTAATCTCTGCTTTTCAAATAGTGTCTTGCATATAATATACAACTATTTTAATAATCTTCTCAACAGTTGTATTGCAGTTTTTGAAGGATATTTCATCCAAAACATTTGGACCATTTGTTCTTATTAATTCACTTATTAGAACGTGAATAAAGGATTGAGTTGATGAATCTACGCCTTCAAAATCTAAAATTAAAGGGTTTCCAGCTTCTAACGCCGGCATTATTTTTTTTTCTCTTATTCTCTTTGCTATATCCTTATTTTCAGCAAAACTCCCAGCCTCTTTTAAAATTTTTATTTCTGTCATGTAAATTTGGCCCTCTTGAATTTTTCCTTCTTTTTGATTTTTATACGGTCAAAATATGTATCTCTGATTAAATCAAGTAAGTAATCAAAAGCCTGATTTCTATTAAGTGAGATGTCAATTCCTACGACAGTGCCGGAAAAATTAGGTAAATTGTCTTTTTTTGAACTTCTATCATCAAATGGATCAGAATGTAATGTGATTCGCTTGCTTGATGCAGGTGTTTTTAATAATTTAAACATAGCATTTCCACTATATATAATAAAAAAATCTCTATTTACTTTAGCTATTGATTTAATAAAAAATAGACCTGCGCCAGCATTAAGTTCAGTTCCGCCTTCTTTACTAGTTGTTCCAGTGATTCCTGGTTGTAATGCTTTTCTGATTGCTTCCATATCATCAGAAACTCTATGAGATGCCCTTATTGTTGAATATACTCCAATACCGACGTCTGCAACACCAATTCGAATTGTGTTACTTTTTTTATAGAATTGTGCACAAACTAAAGCTCCTTGCGTTGTTCGTGCATGGTCAAGCACATTTCTTACTAACTCACTTATTACATATTTTATTGGCTCAGCTTGTTCTGGTTGTAAGTGTAATAATGGAATCATTTCAGTTATGAATCTTGTCTGCTGTTCTGAGTTTGTTATTTGTGTAAGAGGGATAAAACGTCCTGCTGGTTCGTGTTCTGTTATTTGCATTCCAGATTCTACACCTAAGAAATCGAACAAACCCATACGTTCAAGATAATGTTTTGATGTGGCTTCAAAGTCTTCGCAGTTGATTCTAGATTTATCTTGTATTGATAGACCAATTGAAGCAACCATGGACAAAATAACAGGGTGTATTGAAATCCATTTTTTATTTGCGGTGATTTCAAGTTTTGATGAATCTGTAGAGTCAAAAGATTCTATGAATGGATCTATATTCCCTAAAAATGCACTATTTGGTAGATGTATTTTCATATAAAAAAACATTAAGAATGTTCTTCTTAATAAAGTTTACTAATTTACCGGGAATCCCGGGAATAATGAATTTTACCGGGAATCCCGGGAATAATGAATGTTCTCTGGATTAGTTTTTAGGAATAATAGTCAGTTTATTATTTTCAACAAGTGGAACTAACTCTATTCCTTCTTTCCAACCTAATTCTCCGATTTGTTTCGGTGGGATCGTTACAACAAATTTTGGATACTCAATTCCTTTCACTTTTCTGGATAGTTGTTTTTGCAGTTTCATAGGTACCTATTTTCTTATTTCTTCTATTTAAATCTTTAGGTACCGAAATACTTATATACTATTAGGTACCTAATATATACTAGGTGATTACAAATGACTGAAACTGAAATCATGCATCAAAAAATGGTAAAGGCTCAGGCAATACTACTTGGAGGGTGTGAACCTGAGATAATCAATCAAGATGTTTTCAAAGTACCCTCAACCAATGGTAACTGGGATTACACAGTTAAGAAAAACATTGAAGATTGGACTTGCACTTGCCCATTACATCAAAAGCTAACTGAAGCAGGAATAAACCCTGCTAACTGCAAACATATTCATGTGATTAGGTTTTGGCTTGAGATGAAAGAAGGGCTTGATACTGAATACCTAAACAAACAGTATCGAAAACAGGATTTTCATGGATGCCCTAAGTGTGAAGGTTTTGACGTTATAAAGAATGGATTTAGAAAAAACAAATCAGGTAAAAAACCCATGTTTATCTGTAAAGAGTGTAACAAAAAATTCTCACTTAAAGATGAGGGTTTTGAAAACATGAAATTCTCTCCTGAGATTGTTTCTAAAGCTCTTGATCTTTATTTTAAGGGAACTTCACTTAGAAAAGTTGCAGACCACATAAAACAGTTTCATAATGTTAATATCAGCCATGTAATTATTTATTATTGGATTAAAAGATACACTAAGATAATCTCTGAATATGTGAATGAATTAAATCCTGAGCTTGGGGATATGTGGGCCACTGATGAGATGGCAATAAGAGTTAAGCATGATGGGGTTTGTTGGGGCAGGAAAACCACAGGCAAGACCATGTCTAAGTCGAAGTGGGTTTGGATGTGGAATGTGCTTGACAATGAAACACGATTTCTCATAGCTACTATGGTTTCAAAAAAGAAGAAGGTTTCAGATGCAACAAAGCTGTTTAAACAGGCCAAAGACAACGCAGGAAAGAAACCTAAGGTTGTTACAACTGATGGTCTGCCTGTTTATCATAAGGCGTTTCAAAAGGTTTTCTGGGATCATCACCTTTCATGTGAACATATTTCTGAGGTTGGGATAGAGGATAAAATCAATAATAACAGGGTTGAGCGGTTTCATGGAAGTGTGAGAGATAGAGATAAGGTTATGAGGGCCATGCATAACCCTGATACATCAAGCGAAATGCTGGATGGGTTCAGGGCTTATTACAACTATATTCGCCCTCATATGGCACTTGATGGTAAGACTCCTGCAGAAATGGCAGGTATAGATTTGAAGCTTGGAGATAACAAGTGGAAGGGATTAATTGATAAAGCAGTTCAAAATAAAATTCCTGAACTGTTAGTTATCAAAGAAAAAACAAAAGACAAAGAAACAATGGATTATTGGCTTTAAATTCTTAACCCCTATCAAAGAACACACGAATAGTAAAAATGATAGTGAACATAACAAATAAAAAAGATAGAGTAAGGAAAATTTTTTCATAATTATGAGTTTCATTTGAAAATCCGTAGCCCGTTAGAAATAAAAATAATGAAACAAACAATAAACATACTGCACCGTTCTTTATATCATCTAGTCTGTACCGTTTTTTTCTAATTTTTGAGCCAATTACATCAAGGTCACCAATTGTAAAAGAGCGTCCAGCTTCCACTATGGAATTAGCATGGGCTAATGCTTCTTCTACTAACACCGTATTCATTTTTTCAATTTTTCCAACTAAATTTACAAAATAAGCTATTGAAATACCTATGGCACTTATTGAACCTAATATATAATACTCATTTGGCACACCCTTGCCTCCTTATTAATTACAAATTAACTATACTGGAGTATTTACCATCTTTTTTTCTACGGCCCTAATGTATCGTTCCATCCAGCCTTTAATAACCATAACTCCAACATAGACAATTAACCCAGCCAAGACACTGAGAAATATGTCTTCAGTCATTAATGCAACAATTATACTAGTCGCAACAGCCCCAGAATAATCAGGAGCAGTAGGATCAGTACAAATTTCCATCTCAATTCCACCTCGTTTATGAGGTTTTTTGGAACTTATATAAATACTTTTCATCAGCTTCAACATCCTTCCTTATTTATGGGTCATATAACCAAAACAACTGGGTTCCGCATAAACCTTTCTTCCTCCCATATAAACAAACAACGTTAACATATTTGGGACTATTTGGAACCGTTTTTTATTTGTACTTTGTTTTTCAGGAACCGAGAGTCAATCCCTCGCAAATTTAACACCCAAATTAAATCCCACGCATAATTAACAGAACCCATACTCAGTTAAGTTTTTTATACCGTAACATGCAAGGGAGGTGTTATATGGCTATGTACACGCTTATTGTTGAGACGGAGGATGGGAGGGCGCTGAAGATCGATGGCGCCGAGCTGGATCAGGATGATGTCCCTGCCAATGGCGGAATAATCAGATTCAAGGCTAGAAAGATCATTGAGCTCAAAGGGAAATAGAGGCTTTACCACACACATCCTCTTGCCGGATCTGCTCCGGCCGTGGGAAGATCTAATCAATATTCTATTGATGAGTCAATGGGTTTTGACAGGTGCCGCATCGCCCGCGGAGGTACACTGTAGAGCCCCAATTTTAGTTTTCGTTCAACAGGTGTTAGCTCTTTTCTTTCCGAGGTTGTGCGGCATTTTCTGCAGCGAAAGCCCTGGCCCCGGCCCGCTGACTCCATCTTTTTAGTGCACACCGGACAGACCGGATTTTTTTTCTCGAAGCATTCGCTCAGCTCAAGAACCTCCAGCTTCTCCAGATTCACAGTTAGATTCCGGGTTTTTCTCACGCCGCCGTAGGCCTTTACAATATCTCCTTCTCGAAGCTTTTTTACAACCTTTCTGAAGCCTCCTGTGGGCTCATAGGCCGCGCAGTCAATGCTGCTCTCGTTTTCAGAAATTGAAAAGATCACATGCCCGCCTGCAAGCGTCTTCGGAGCAGCCAATACACTGCCGCAGACAATCACCGAAGACTCAGGCCTTGCCTCAGATATGGTGCAGGAAACCAGATGCGCGTCAGTCCCTTGGTTAGTCTTGAATAGAGCGGTTCTCTCAATCGGCTCGCTGCATCTGACCAATTTGGAAGCCTGCTCAACAACCTCAGGTGTTTTGCCCCGGATCCCATAAAGTACTGGGCAGGGGGAGCTGGGCGCAACCAGAATCTGTGAGGTCTCAGGATCAACATTATTAAATGTCATCGGGTGTGTAGCCAGATCCATCGCTCGAACCGACTCGGAATCGATGTTTCGAGAGGTGCCCCAGTATTCAGACTGGCGGTAGGCGATAAACTCAAATGTATGCTCTCTCAGGTCTGCACCGATTGCGGCAAGGGCTCCGATTACACCGCGCCCGTTCTTCCACCTATAGATTTCACAGCCATTTTTCTCTGCCAATTCTTCGGCATCAATGGTTGTAACAACCTCTCGAAGCGCGCGAAGGTAGAAGGATTCAAACAGCTCCGGTTCAACTCCCCGGTAGAATACGACACCTGGGTTTGTGCCCTCCGCGTCAAGGTCTGAAAACTCTTCAACCGTCTTCAGGGTTTCGCTCTTCACCCGCTGGAGATCATGTGTTTCAATTTTTAGGCACACCGCGCCGTTGCCCCTCGTCTTCCACAGGATATTAGGGTTGAGCCGTATAAGCCGGGTCTCCTGCACACTGGAAAAGGCGGCGAGACGCTCTCCCAGTACCGCTGCCAGGTAGGTTGTGCACAGGCCTTTTTTTGAATCAGTGTCATCAATCCCGATGTAAAGCTGCATAGTAGTAGTTGAAGTTTCTTTAACAAAAATATATTTATATGTATAATGACTACCACATATTATGGAGGTGTCTAATCTACCGCCGGTGGCTCAATCAGCCCTTGTTCTCCTCTCATTTGTAGCTTTATTCATACTTGCAAGCTGGCTTTTAGGTTTTATCAACAAAATCTCCTCTGAAAATGAGTGAGCCATATGCATAGGAAGAGCTAGTTTTTAGAGACCCTTGAAAACGGGAGATAATATTTATGAAGACAATTACAACTGGAAAGGTTAAGACCGTGTATGATGCGGGCGAAGGAAAAGCGATAATCGAGTTCAGAGACGATATCACGGCTGGAGACGGAGCGAAGAAGGAGGCGAAGGAGGGCAAAGGCTCAATCAACGCTGAAATATCCGCGAGGCTTCTTAGGTTTCTCGAAGAAAAGGGTGTCAAAACCCATCTCAAAGAGTTTGTGCGGCCCAACAAATTCCTTGTAACGAAGGTTGAGATAATCCCTGTAGAGGTAATCCTGCGTAACATTGCGACTGGCAGCCTTGTGCGGCGCTTTCCCTTTGAAGAGGGATCAGAGCTAAATCCACCTATTGTAGAGTTCGGTTATAAAAACGACGACTACCACGACCCAATGTTAAACAATGACATCGCGCTCGCGCTTGGCCTGTGCACAAGGGACGACCTCACTGTGATGCGGCGCCTGGCCTTGAAGGTAAACGATCTATTGAAAGAGTTTTTCTTTGAGCGGGGGATTCTGCTCGTGGACTTCAAGCTTGAGTTCGGCAAGACACATGAGGGCGAAATCATACTTGCAGACGAGATATCTCCAGACACCTGCCGGTTCTGGGACAGCGAAACCCGTGAGGTTATGGACAAAGACAGGTTCCGAAAGGACATGGGGAGTGTGATTGAATTTTATAGCGAAGTGAGGCGCAGGGTTCTGTCTTGAACCGCAACTCCCTCTTTGTTCGATGGCTTCGCAGAATCATCTCAACTATTGTGATGATAAGCGTCTTTTTCGCAGCCTTTTCTGGAGGTATTTTTCTCTTTCTACATGGCGACGTTTTGCGGGCTGCCATTGCTCTAATTATTGTCATAGTCGGCCTCGCTGCGTCAAGGCTTCTCTGGATATAGAGATAGAAAGATTTTTAATCTCAGTTTAAAAGAAAAGCGCATGATAATTAAGGAGTTATCGCAGCTCACAAATGATGAAAAAGAAGGTATCCTGAGGAGGGGTGCCAGAGTCGATGTTACCTTGGTAAAAGAGATAGTTGAAAGTGTAAAGAGAGAGGGGGACAGGGCGCTTAAAGAGTACACAGCGCGGTTTGATGGGGCTGAGCTTGAAACCTTTCGGGTGAGTGAAGAGGAGTTCGCACGTGCAGTGGATGCAGCTGACCCAGCGGTCGTTAGTGAGATTGAAAAGGCCTATAGAAACATCCTCACATATCATGAGCAGCAGGCTGAAAACGAGTGGTGGACTGAAGAAGAGGGACGACGGCTCGGTCAGATTGTGCGGCCAGTTGAGAGCGTGGGCTGCTATGTACCAGGGGGACGTGCATTTTATCCCTCAACGGTGCTCATGGCCGCCGTGCCTGCCAGAGTGGCAGGGGTCAAACGAATCGTTGTCACCACGCCTCCGCAGCCCGATGGAAGCATTAACGAGCATACACTGGCAGCCTGCCGGATAGCAGGCGTTTCAGAGGTGTACAAGGTT
>BDTI01000086.1 GCA_002923215.1 archaeon BMS3Abin16
GCGCTGCAATCAGCTTGTCATAGGACTCTGAAAACTTTTTAAGCCCCTCTTTTTGAAGCGCTTCGGTAATCAGGTCAAAGTTGATTTCAAGCCCCTTGAGTGCGTCCACATCTTGTTTTGATTGGTCTACCTCTTCTTCAAGCGAGTTGCGCACGCTGCCGTGATCGGCAAAGGCCTTCATCGTAGCAGGCGGCATGGTGTTAACAGTCTGCGCCCCGATAAGCTCCTCTACATAAACCACATCAGAATAATCCGGGTTTTTCGTGCCAGTGCTCGCCCAGAGCACACGCTGAACCCTGCCCCCCAATCCTTCAAGCCGCTCCCACCTGCTGCCGCTGAAAACCTCTTTAAACCTCTTGTAGGCAAGCTTTGAATTTGCAATAGCGATTTTACCTCTGAGCCTAAGCGCCAGGTCTGATCTGTTTTTTTCAAGCGCGCCGTCAACGGCTGTGTCAACACGGCTCACAAAAAATGATGTCACCGAGGCGACCTTCGACGGGTCAGGGCACGCTTCAAGCCCCCGCAGATAAGCCTCTGCAACCGCTTCGTAGTGGGCGAGAGAAAACATAAGCGTCACATTCACGTTGACACCCTCTGAAATCAATGTTTCAATAACAGCCGTCCCCTCAGGTGTTGCCGGGACTTTTATCATCAGATTCGGCCGGTTAACGAGCTTCCAGAAATACATGGCTTCCTCAATGCTGCCCTCTGTATCGGTGGCCAGACTAGGTGAAAGCTCAAGGCTCACATAGCCGTCGGCGCCATCCGTTGAATCATAGATAGGCCGAAGCGCATCGGCAGTCTTCTGCACATCAGTAACTGCAAGCGCCTCATAGAGCTGTCTTCCAGTCATATGCGGGTCTTTTCTCAAAAGCGTCCTGAGATGGTCATCGTAGTCGCTGCTGCCGGCAATGGCTTTTTCAAAAATCGTGGGATTAATGGTAACACCGCTCACACAGTCTTCACTGATGATCCTGGCAAGCTCGCCCGAAGTAATCAGGCTGCGGCGAATATAATCAAGCCAGATGGACTGGCCCGCCTTCTTAAGTTCAATCAGTGGATTCATCGTCTGTCCTCCAATAATTTGAGAGCCTGCTTTACAACATTTTCCACTGTAAACCCAAGTTTTTCAAGTGCCACCTTGCCCGGTGCAGAGGCTCCGAACCGATCAAGTCCGATGACAGCACCGTCAGATCCAACATACTTCCACCAGCCCAGAGTAGACCCTGCCTCGATTGCGAGCATTGGCACATCAGTTGGCAGAACCGAATTTTTGTATTTCCCTGTTTGCTCCTCAAAAACTTCCCACGAAGGCATGGAAACAACCCGTGCAGACACCCCACGGCTCTCAAGCTCAGTCTGAGCTTTAAGCGCAAGCCCGACTTCTGAGCCTGTTGCGATAAGAACGATTTCAGGCACATCACTTTTTGAATCAGCGAGAATGTAAGCACCCCGCAAGCACCCCTTAAGCACCGGAAAAACGCTTGGGTCAAGCACCGCAAGCTTCTGCCGTGAAAGGGCGAGACACACAGGTCCGCCGCGGGAAACCGCGATCTTCCAGGCAACCGCTGTTTCATTGGCATCAGCAGGCCGAATAACCGTGAGCCCTGGAATCGCGCGAAGACTCATCAGATGCTCAACAGGCTGATGAGTCGGCCCGTCCTCGCCGAGGCCGATGCTGTCATGGGTGAATATGAAGATACTGTGGGTCTGCATGAGCGCTGCAAGCCGAAGAGCAGGGCGCATATAGTCTGAGAATACGAGGAATGTCGCGCCATAGGGGAGCGCACCGCCGTGCAGGGCGATTCCGTTTACAGCCGCAGCCATCGCGTGTTCCCTGACTCCGAAGTGCAGGTTGTGTGCGCAGGCCTTTTCAAAGCCGAAGTCGCCGTAACCTATTAAAATGGTTTTTGTCGACGGCGCGAGATCGCCTGAGCCACCCATGAGAAAATGAGGCAGCGCCGTTGCAAGGCTGTTCATCACTTTGCCAGACGCTGTCCGCGTTGCAATAGGCGCAAAATCACCGCTAAAGACCGGGACATTTTTTTCCCAGCCATCGGGAAGCGCCCCGCTTTGAACGTGCTCAAAATCCTCAGCCAGATCAGGATACACATTTTTATATGATTCAAAAAGCCGGTTCCACTCATCCTCAAATCCAGCGCCACTTGAAGCCGTCTCTTTGAAATGCGCCGCGCAATTGTCTGGAACGTAAAATGACTTGTCGATTGGCCAGTCCAAAGCCTTTTTTGTGGCCGTCACACCCTCTTTTCCAAGGGGCTCGCCATGCGCCGATGGGCTGTCCTGCTTCGGGCTGGCATATCCGATATGGGTTCGCACTATGATAAGTGAGGGCTTGTCCTCGACTTTCTGGGCTTTTTTAACTGCCGATTCAATCTCGTCAAGACTGTTTCCATCTGACACATGTTGCACATGCCAGCCGTAAGCAACGAATCGCGCGCGAACATTTTCTGTAAAAGCGATGTCCGTCCCACCCTCAATAGAAATGTGGTTGTCATCGTAGAGGTAGATCAGCTTACCGAGCTTTAGCGTGCCTGCAAGCGAGGCTGCTTCAGAGGCGACGCCTTCCATGAGATCACCGTCTGACACGATGGCATAGGTGTAGTGATCCATCACCGGGTGCTTGTCTGTGTTGAAACAGTTTCCTATGAAACGCTCAGCAATCGCCATGCCAACACCCATTCCAAAGCCCTGGCCCAGAGGGCCTGTCGTAGCCTCCACACCAACGGTTCGCCCATACTCCGGGTGGCCAGGCGTCTTGCTACCCCACTGCCTGAATTGCTTTAGATCCTCCAAAGTGAGCCCGTAGCCGTAGACGTGTAAAATCGCGTATAACAGCGCTGAGCCATGTCCCGCTGAGAGGATGAAGCGATCCCTGTTAAACCAGTCTGGACCCGCCGGATTATGCCGCATCACCCGGTCCCAGAGCACATAGGCCATTGGAGCAGCGCCAAGAGGCATGCCGGGATGGCCTGACCCTGCCTTTTCAACCGCATCCACCGCGAGAAACCTCAGTGTGTTAACACAAAGCTCATCGATATTTTTCACGTAACATGTCCTCCCTCATAATCATCATCCAGTCTTATAATCTCGCCGCTATTAAAAATTTGGGGCACCTCTAGGTCTATCTCCTGGTACAAAATATCCGGAACACCTATATCCGCCAGATAAAGTCTCCCTACAACACTTTGTGCCCCTGCTTTGAGAAGCCCTGTTTTTGGGAGTGCGAGAGTCATTGTGGAATCAGCCCGGATACATGTGTCATAAACCTCTCCGGTAGTTGAATCTAATCCTGTCGGAACATCGAGTGCAACGACTATGGCATTGTTTTTACTCACAGTATCAATAATCTCACGGGTCCATCCCCTTGGAGCTCCTCGAAGGCCGTAGCCGATTAGAGAGTCAACTATTGCGGCTCCTGAAAAATCCTCAATGAAATTAACAGCCCTATGTCCAATCCTCTTTTTAACCGGAAACTGCCTTAATATATTCCATTGCAATTTGGGGACATCAGTGAGGTTTTCAGATTTCACAAGCACTGTGACATCGCAACCCATGTTGTAAAGGTGTCTTGCAGCAACCATCCCCCCTCCGCCATTGTTACCTCCTCCAACAGCGATTGCCACAGACGTTCCAGCGACAGAACCGCCTAGCCGCATTCTAATGAGGCTTGCAAGGTTTCGGCCGGCATTCTCCATCATCTGAATAATCTGCACACCATATTTCTCAACCATAAGCCTGTCAACCTCGCGCATCTGCTCAGTTGTAAGCGCAGGAATCTCTGCCGCCTTTACAGATGTTAACCTCATTCGACACCTCTACTTTTCTCTTTAGCAAAAGCCGCTGCACCCACAACTCCCGCCTTCCCGCCAAGACCTGCCTTTACAATTTGAAGGTCTTCGAGGCTGGGTCTTAACGCTTGTTTTTTGACGGTATCCTCTACGATTGGGATCATGTGATTAAGCCCCTCGATAACGCCTCCTCCGAGAATGAGCATACATGGATTGAATGTGTTTACGATTCCCACCACTCCCGCGGCTAGATACCGGGCGGTTTTATCTACGATTTTATTTGCCAGCAGATTACCCTCCTTATATGCCTGGCTCACAGTGGCTGCGGTTATCTCGTCAACGGTACCGGCGATTGATTTGAGCGCTCTGCCTTCCCTGGGACTATCTCGTACTGCTTCCTGCGCACGCTCAGCTATCGCCCAACCGCCTGCATAGGCTTCAATACAGCCGTAGTTCGGGCAGCGGCATTTCCTACCATTTGCAACAAGTGTTATGTGTCCAAGCTCGCCTGCCATATTATTGCATCCTACGAGCAGCCTCCCCCCGCTTACAACCCCTCCACCCACACCTGTCCCCACAAACATGACTACGAGATCATCCACCCCTTTTCCTGCTCCAAACCACCATTCCCCAAATGTCGCGGCGCGCACATCATTTGTAACAATAACTGGAAGACCTGTTTTACTTGCGA
Source organism: archaeon BMS3Abin16 (assembly GCA_002923215.1). Lineage (GTDB taxonomy): Archaea > Hydrothermarchaeota > Hydrothermarchaeia > Hydrothermarchaeales > SZUA-236 > SZUA-236. Next base: position 4,501 of record BDTI01000086.1, read on the forward strand.
GTCTTTCTTGGAGACGCGTGTTTTTAAAGGGCAGATTCGGAGCAGACAAAACCTCACCTGTTAAATTCACCTGACCGGCAACTCCAACCCCAACAGCACTCGCCGAAACACCCGCTTCTGTCTGCAGCGTTTCAACAGCATTCAAGAGCTCGGACACAATATTTTCAGCCCCTTTATCAGCCTGGGTTTGATAGCGTAGATCAGAAACAAGTTTTCCCTCTCCATCAAGAAGCGCGGCCTCCACCTTTGTTCCTCCCAGGTCAATGCCAATCGAATACTCTTCGCCGCCGCCCTCTGACATTTTACCCTCCTTAGAAATCATTTCACCTCGCCATTTAACCATGCTCCCCTAGATGATTTAAAGTTTCCCCTGCTCCAAACCTTTTAAGAGCTCCAAGCCACAGATGTATGTTGTATGAAGGAGCTTATAAAAGAGGCGCAGGCAGTTCTAAAAAACAACTGGATGGGAGGCTACACACGACCCTCAGCGCTTCTCTACCCTCATCAGTGGAGCTGGGACTCAGCCTTCATCGCAATCGGATACTCAACCTTTGACGAGCACAGGGCGCAGACCGAGCTTCAATCGCTATTTCGGGGGCAGTGGAAAAACGGGATGATCCCACATATCGTCTATTCACCGAATCCATCGGATGCCTATTTTCCGGACGCAGAATTCTGGAACACAGCTATCTCTGAACAAGCACCCAGCAGGGTTCAAAGCTCTGGCATAACCCAGCCGCCGGTCCACGCAACAGCAGCGCTCACAATCTACAACCGGGCAAAGAACCACAAATCGGCACTCGAATTTTTGAAGGAGATATTTCCTAATCTGCTCGCCTCACACCGATTCTTCCACACAATTCGAGACCCGCTGGGAGAAGGGCTTGCATACATCCGCCATCCATGGGCGTCAGGACTTGACAACTCACCTACTTGGGACATTCCGCTCCAGCGAATCGAGCTTGGAGACACACCCGGATTTGAGAGAAAAGACCTGCGCGGCGTCCCACTGGAAGAGCGCCCTCGTGACTGGGATTACAACCGCTACATCTATCTGGTGGAACTTTTCAAAGAACACAGCTACGATGAAGCGGAACTATTCAAATCCTGTCCATTTCTGCTGCAGGACCCGCTTGTAAACTCGATTCTCGTAAAGGCTGATTCCGATCTTGCAGATATTGCAGAGATACTCGGCGAAGACCCGTCTGAAATACGTGGCTGGGAGGAGAAGACGAAAAAAGCGATTAACAAAAAGCTCTGGCACCGGGGGCACGGCTTCTACGATGCC
>BDTI01000087.1 GCA_002923215.1 archaeon BMS3Abin16
TCTGGAGACATTCAAAACACACGTCATGTGAAATATTTTGAAAAAGTAGACGTCGTTAAAATGGACATAGGTGATGCTGAAACGACTTCGATTCCACAGGAAGATTTCACGCTGAATACCCCTGAGTTTAAACCGGATTATGAAATCAGTAAGAGTAAGTTAGAACACAAACCTCCATCTTTAACCCCACCTAAAAAAGAAGATAAGGTTGTTGAACCCGTAGTATTGCCGATTTCCATGTCTGACGTAAAGAAACTTTCCTATAAACTTGAACTTGATTCTTTAAAAGATGGAGCGATACTAGAATTGCGTATAAGTGAAAGTTTCAGCGAAACATTTACTATATTTGTTCAAAACAGACAAGTGTATGTGAATGAAGGAGGGACGTCAGATAAAGATATTCAAATTGGAGTAATAAGATCAGGGTTTGAAGAACTGCTGAGTACAAATGACGTCAGTTCAACGTCTCAAAAATTAGTCGATGAGGGTAAAATTTCAGTGACACAGTATTCTAGTGAGTACGCACTTTGGCGCAAGGGATATAAAAAATTGGGCGAGAATTTGGGGCTAATTTAATTTCATCCTCGTATGGCTCCGGTGATTTCTTCGATCTTTTTTCTAACGTCACCGGTGTCTTCCACAATAGTTCCGGTAATAATAATATCCGCACCTGCAAGAGCTGCTTTTTTTGCGTCTCGTCCAGACCTGATGCCGCCGCCCACTATAACTGGTATATCAAGCTGCGACTTCACAACAGCGATTGTCTCAGCAGGAATAGGTTCTCTGATGCCTGAGCCGCCTTCAAGATATAGAAGCTTCATCCCCAGATACTGCGCCGCGAGACCATATGCAGCGGCAAGCTCTGGTTTCTCACGTGGAACAAGGCGCGCGTCACCCACATAACCAGCCATCCCGCCAGGCTCAACGATTAGATATCCCATGGGAATCGCCTCTATACCCATACGTTTTACAACAGGAGCACCTGCCACCTGTGCCCCTATAATAAAATAGGGGTTTCTGGAGTTGAGCAGGCTCATAAATAGTATGGCGTCCGCATGCCGCGACATACCGGACACGTCACCGGGAAAGAGGATTGTGGGCAAGCTTGTTTTTTCTTTGATTGCAAGAATCGTAGCGTCAAGCTCGTTTTGCATAACACCAATGGATCCGCCAAGCATAATGGCATCGGTCCCTCCCTGCGCAGCCTGCAGTGCCATCTCCCCGGCCTCATCAGGACTTTGCTTGTCAGGGTCAAGCAGAGTGAAGTGCAGCTTGTGCTCCCGCAGTTTTTCCAGGATGTATGTTTGAACCTCCATGTTTTTCACACCAGTTGTTTTAGGCTTTCATCTTAATTCCTTCGTCGTCGATTGTGAAGCGGTAGGATCCGAGGACGTGTTTTGTGCCTCTCATCTTTCTTATTGCAAGCCTTCGTTCCTGACTGTTTGTGTCAAGCATCATCCAGATCACGCCATCGAAGAGAAAGGTTTCAGGCGGAAACACGGTTGTTCCAATCTCATTTGTGCTTGCCTCTGAAAGCACGATTGTCGTTACATCCAGCTCTGATAGGGATACTGAGAGTTTGATGAGTTTTGTGCGCATGTCAAAGTCGTCTGAGCTTTGCATCGCCATGAGCGAGAGCGAGTCGATAACCACACGTTTAGCGCCGCTTTTTTCAATCAGGTCCTTTAAGTTTCTGATGAGATTGTCCATTCCAAGCCCGCTTCTGACAACATCACTGTCTGCTTCCTGTATCCTGGGTGTTGTAGCATCGATTATGAGGATTTTTCCCTCCTCTGTAAGCCTGCTTATATCCCATCCGAATTCTGCCATGTTACGCTCGATTTTCTGCGGCGTCTCCTCAAGTGTCACATAGATTCCGGGCTCGTCGTAGACTGTCGCTCCTTTATAGAGATACTGCATTCCATAGATTGATTTTCCTGATCCTGGACCGCCAAGCACAAGTATTGAATTCCCGCTTGGATACCCGTTTTTTGAGAATAAACCATCGACTCCATCTATTCCAGTTCTGACAAATTCCATTTTTTCACCCCAATTATTTTTTGTTCCAAACTTAGTTTTTGCTCTATTCAGAAAATTCTGGGAGAAATGAGCATAATGTTTTAATATTCAGTGTTAATAAAAAGCTTTCTATGAAGTTTTTTAAATATCATGGTACAGGAAATGATTTCATCATAATTGATAACCGAGGCGGCGTGGTGGATGAAGAGGTTAAGCCGGAACTTTCGCGCAGGCTTTGCAATAGGCATTTCGGAGTGGGCGGTGATGGAGTGATATTTGTTGAGAAATCAGTTAAAGCAGATGCTAGGATGCGTATTTTCAACCCGGATGCCAGTGAGGCTGAGATGTGCGGAAACGGGATTCGCTGCATGGCAATGTTTCTCTATGATAAGGGGATGAAGCACGACCGGCTTCGCATTGAAACCATGGCAGGCCTTTTGGAGATCAATCTCGCATTCGATGACCGTGGCACGGCTCTTCTCACCGTGGATATGGGCTCGCCTACAGGTGTAGAGCTGAACCGGGAGCTTGAGGTAGATGGCGATTTGTGGACCTATTCCTATGTGGATACCGGTGTTCCGCACGCTGTATTCTTTGTCCCTGATGTTGAGGCTGTGGACCTTATGCGATTTGCGCCGCTTATCAGGCATAATCCGGTTTTTCCCAGGGGTGTGAACGTGAATTTTGTTGAGAAGACTGGCGATTCAAGCTTCAAGATTCGGACCTATGAGCGGGGTGTTGAGGGTGAAACCCTTGCCTGCGGAACAGGGATCACGGCGTCAGGGGCGCTTGCAGTTTATACAGGGCTTGCAAAAGATGGTGTGGAGCTTGAGTTTCAGGCGCGGGGCGGAACCGTCTATGTGAGGGTTGAAAAGGACGAGAAGGGCATGGATCGATTGTTTATGACTGGTCCTGCGGTGTTCGTCTTTGAAGGAGACCTTTCGGATACAATGCTTTGAACGGCTTTGCCTTAAAAGTACATAAAAACTCAGACTTTTGGGGCAGAATTATTGTTTGTAAAGGCTTAAAGAACGGTCACAGTAGCCCACGACGAAGAATTTATTATAAAATTAGTGGAGGAGAAATATTTGAGTGCTAGATAACGCCGGCAAATTTATATACTTCCCTTATTCAATAAAACTATCATGCCAACATTCTTTGACGTGTGTTGTGGGTTTGGAGGTCTCTCATAGGGACTAAAAGAGGGTCGATATAGGAGGATCTGGATGAATGGACATCGAACTTTGACGGCTGTGGATCTATTCTCGGGAGCCGGAGGCTTCTCATTGGCTGCACGAGAAACTGGAATCAAAGTCATGGCCGCGGTAGAGATTGACAAGAATGCAGGTAAAACCTATAAAAAAAACTTTGTTATAGGACACGACACTCCTCCCGTCTTCATCGAAGATGACATTGTTGACCTAGATCCTTTTGAATTAATGAAAAAATCAGGTTTATCGATAGGTGAATGTGATATTTTAATGGGGGGCCCTCCATGCCAGGGTTTTTCGACCCATCGGCTCAAGGGCTCTGGAGTGGATGATCCAAGGAACAAGCTTTTAATCCGATACTTTGATTTTGTAAGGGCCATCAAACCCAAGGCATTTATTGTAGAGAACGTGTCGGGGCTTTTGTGGCCCAGACACGCTGAATATCTTAATAAATTTCTGAGGATGACAAAACAAGCGGGATATATCATATATGGGCCAACCTTGTTAAACGCAAAGGACTTTGGCGTTCCCCAAAACCGGAAAAGAGTTTTCATTATTGGAATTCGCTCTGATCTTAAAGTGGAACTTATTTGGCCCCCCAAACAAACACATTTTTCTTTGATCTCGAAAGAAGTGAAGAAAAGAGGTCTTCCAGCTTGGCAAACCGCTTCAACAGTTTTTCAAGAACCGATTCCCACAAACGATCCTAACTCCATTCACATGAATCATTCCAATGAGCTTATAGGAGTTTTTCAGAGCACTCCAAAGAATGGAGGTAGCCGCTCGCAATCCAATCGGATTCTCTCTTGCCATGGGAATCATGACGGTCATAAAGACGTTTATGGAAGAATCGATCCGAATAAACTTGGTCCAACAATTACTACTGGATGTGTTAATCCTTCCAAAGGACGTTTTCTACATCCTACGGAGAATCACGGTATTTCTGTAAGACATGCCGCCAGGTTTCAGACATTCCCCGACGACTTTATTTTTGAGGGGGGGCTAATGTCATGTGCCGTACAAATCGGAAATGCGGTTCCAATAAAAATGGGAAAAGTAATTATAAAGTCAGTTGCCAATGTTCTCGAAACGATAAGCTGTTCTGATTTAAAAATGGAAATAGTTACTAACTGTAAATTGTCGGTGGGGAATGAAAATCGAGTACACGTTTGAGACAAATGCTCGAACAATAGAGTTGTTGGGACGAAAGCAGATAAGAGATGGAACTACAGCAATAAATGAATTATTGAAAAATGCTCACGATGCCGACTCGGATTATGTCGAGATGCATTTTGGAACCGGGAAAACTGATAATGATGCTGTTATCATTGCGGATCATGGGTATGGAATGTCCCATGATGAATTTTTAAACAAATGGTTGATTCTTGGCACACCCGGAAAAAGTGATATTAAAGAGACAAAAAAAGGCCGGCCTATGTTGGGGGCCAAAGGGGTTGGCCGTCTCTCTGTGGATGCTTTGGGGAGTGAACTTTTGTTGATTACAAAATCCAAAGATTCACCGTGGATTATCTCCTATTTGAATTGGAATTTGTTTGATAATTCAAATCTATTTCTAAAGGACATAGCTGTACCTTTTACTGAAGTTGAGAAATTGAATATAGAAACTCTTGTTGAAAGCATAAAAAAACTACAGGAGATACAGATTCGAAATCTTGCTGCTCCGGGATGGTATGAGCGTAATGAAAAGAGTGATACTTTAACCTCTGAGGTAAACTCATTTCTTTTAGAACATGAAAATGATACCTTTCAACCTTTTTCTAAAGGAGAAGCTATCCCAGACCGTTTTATGAAAGGTCAAAAAAACCTTTTTAAACAAATTTATAAGGAGATTAACGACTTCGATCCAAATTATGACCTAATTTTGGAACTTATACAAGAGATCAGTGAGACAAAGGAAGCAACAGGAACAATTGTATATATTTCAAGCCTGCGGTCAAACTGGAATTTGACATCGGCTGAAAACAAACCCATACTTGCTCGATTATCAAGGACTGTTTCGTGGCTGTTTAATACAACCGGTTTGGATATTGAATCAGAGATTTATTGTAACAAGAAAAATCTAAAGTCTTATATTGAAAAAGATTTTGAGGAGCGACACTATGAAATTTATGATATAAAATTCAAAGGTAAAATTCAAATGGATAAGGACGATACCGCAAGGTTCCGGGGTAACCTGTTTATCCGGGGTGTTCCGGAAGAGATACTTAGTCCTATCAATGAAAGACTTGCTGAGGGACTTCCATTAATGGACCAATTTGGGGGGAGATACTACAAGGATTGTGGACCCTTTTTCATTGAAGTTTGTTATGTTGAGGGAGACCAATGGAGATCTAATCTCAATCCTGATGAATGGACAGAGATTATGGAGATGATTCAAATTACAGGGTTACAGAAAGGTGGAATCAGACTGTTTTGGGACAATACTCGGATTCTCCCCTATGGAGAACCTGAAAATGATTTTCTAGGAATCGAAGCCAGACGAACAAGGAAAGCCGGACGCTGGTTATTTAGCCACCGAAACACTTTCGGTAGGATTCTACTTACAAGAGATTCCAACAGCAAATTAGAAGAAAAGACAAGCAGGGAAGGATTTGTCGAGGACGAGTACTACAATTATCTTCGAGGGACCTGTATGGACCTTCTAATGAAGATGGCTAGCCAATTTCTGAATAGAGAAAATATCTATAATTTAAGGAGTATTTATCTTGAACCCCTTGAGGAAGAGCATAAGAAAAAGACCTCTTTGGAAGGGGAACGGAAAAAAGAGAGAAAGCTAATCCGAAAACACATTAACGAGCTTCATGAAAAAATGGACAAGTTCGATGCCAATGAGTTTATGGATTCTTTAAATTACGTCGAAACACTTTCAAAAGTCGAATCTTTAACTGACAATTTTTCTCCTGTGGAGCTTGATGAACTAGAAAATGAATTGAAGAGTATAAAATATCAAATTGTAGCCGAAACAAAATCCTATTTACGTCCTTCCAAGACACTTCTCAAAGCAGGCGGTTTTAAACTTCGAAATAAAGTTGAAACATACAACTTAGAACGGGAATCATTATACAATCATGCTATACCTAGAATCGATGAAAATATCGATAAATTGGATTTGTTACTTCACAAAGCTCTTTCATCAAAGCTCAGTTTGGACGTGGAATTTATCCAGAAACGTTTGGAAGACTCTCAAAATTTATTGAAACGTAGTAAAACCTTGCAACGGACCTTCAAAACCAATATCCGCTCAAAGACCAAAATCTTTGAGGGGGCGGTTGCAGAAAGCGAAAATAATGTGAAACATCTCCTTGAGTCCGAATCCATTGACGAACGTACAAAAGCGTTGAATGCACAAATCTTAGATTTGAAGGAACGGCTCTTAACCGGAACCGACGAAGATAAAATTCCAGAGGATTTGGAGAAAATTATCACCGAATTGGAGGAATTACATAAAGCCGTAGAATCATACTGTACTGAAACTTTAGACAAATTCAATGAGACACTTCACTCTCTTCCAGTCGGGGGCGAAGATTCACTGAATAACAAATTCTTTGAAGAAAACAGTGACTTTTTCATGGAATTAGCAAGAAATACGGACGATTATCTTGAGTTGGCGAACATAGGTTTAGCATCGGATGTTATGACGCATGAATTTGCTCAGTACATCAGCTTGATCGAAGAAGCAATCACAGCCATCAAAGAATTCAAATTAGATGAATACGGTGAACATTGGATCAAGGTATTGGATTCGGGTATTAAAGCAGTCTCAATGAGGCTTGTCGCCCTTGAACCAATGAATAAAAGCCGGCATTCTTATAAGGAACCAATAGATCTTAAGAAAGTGATTAATGATATCGGCACGTTTTTTGAAGGGAAGCGGAAAAAGAATAGAATCTCTCTTGAAATTCTTATTCCTGATGATACGATTATCACCACATCCCTGAGTAGATTCTTTCCTACTGTATGTAATATTTTGGACAACATGTTCCATTGGGTTCTTTTAAGCAAGAAAGATAAGATTATCCGCATTGAATACAAAGACGGTGATTTGTTTTTCACAAATTCGGGGCCTGAAATCCGTCCGGAAACTGAGGAACTACTTTTTACCCCGTTCTATTCAACAAAAGCGGAGGGTAGGGGTTTAGGACTCTTTCTCTCACGTACATCTTTGAGAGCAATTGACTGGGACCTGGTCTTAGAAAAAATGGGAGATCCGGAAGGGATTGGAGGTCCTGTTTTTAAAATTGTGATTCCAAAAAAAGGCGAAGGAGGTTCACTATGACTTCTACAGTGCAAGAAAGAATTTTAGATATTCTCAATAGTGCGGTGATCGTAGATGACGATTTCAAAAATATTGTCTTGCCTGAAGAAAAAGAACCTGAAGAAGAGGTATCATCCGGAAAACCCCCAAAAAAATCAGGAATCGTTTACACGAGAGAAGATTCAACAAAATTTGGAACTGAACCAAAACTTGATCTTATTAAATTTAAAAAATGGTTAGACATTTTTAAGAAAATTGGCATTATACCAATTCCAGTTTTCTATGATGCAGAATCTTCTGAAGATAAAGATGCGATTTCCCAACTTCTTGCTTCATCTGATTTTATTATTATTGATTTTTTTCTGAAAGGAGATATTAATGCAATCGATATTATCAAAGATTGTATCAAAAATAAAAATATGATCTGGCCTATTATAATATTTTCCAAAGCAAAAGACGAGGCGACTACTGCTCTCAAAAATGATGATGATTTTGAACGTGCAACAAACATTGGCAAAGTTCCGTGTTTCCGTCTTTGCGATGATCCCGGGGTGTTTATACAAGTTTATGATAAAACTGAGTTTGATTTGGAGGAGGCTAGAAAAAATCTCGCTGAATATATTGAAAGAAATTTTGAAAAATACTCCCTTTTAGCCATGGAATTTTACTCAAAACAAAAAACATATCTGCAGGCTGTTCTTGAACCCCCCGGATATGAGAATCTGGATGCTTCATTAATCACCCATGCCTGGCGCAACAAATATAAAAAAGGTGATTTAAGCAAACTTCTCTTAACCGCCTTTATAGAAAAATCCTTTTGGTCGCAAGGAATCGATCCGGAGCCGATGTTCTTAGGTTCATTGTTATCAAAAATCCAAATATTAATTTCTGAGGAAAATGATAATTTTGCCAGAGAATCCTTTTTAAAAGCAACAAGACTTTACAATAATAAGTTTCAGGAATCATTAAAGTCATATTTTAACAATGGAGGGAAAAATGAAGAAATAATAACATTTCTCCGCAATTTAAATTCCGATTATATGAGTCTTGAAGAATTCTTTAAAAAATTAGAATCGGAGTCTTATGAGTTGGCCAAAAAAATTAAAAATCCTAATACACCAGGGAAAAAATTCATTGAACATTTACAGGCTCTGACTTTACATGTTCTGTTAGCAAAAAAACCTGACCGAAAAACCTTCCAAGATCTAATCGCAGCCATAATTAGATATGAACTGTTACCTGAAAAAGAGAAAGACATTTGGGAAGATATTAAGCATTTCGATGGATCTATTTTCAGTGTTCTTCAAAATGGTGAAATTCTCATCAAACATGGCTCTAAGAAGAAGGCGGAAATAGATAATGAAAGTTACGAAGGCGATGAAGTTATGTTTTGTATCACTCCCGCATGTGATATTTTTAGACCAAATAAAGTCAATGATTATATCAAATTTGTAATCGGTATTGATTTCATCGAAGAAGCTGCTGAAACGCTCCGAAAAAAAACGAATCTTAATAAAAGTATATGCAGCATCCATTATAAGGACAAAAACAACGAACTCCATTTAATATGCTTGAACTTCGGAAACGTTGTGTCATTACCCATTTCTAAGGAGGAGCCATGGAAAGATTGGAAACCTGTACTGATTCTAAGACCTCCTTACGCTCACGAGATTTTAAACAAGTATATTGCATACCAGTCACTCTCAGGAGTAGAAGATATTGATTGGGAGTCTAGGTAATAAAAGTGATGAGAAATCTTAAATTCCTCTAAGTTTTAAAAAAGACCTCAATCCTATCCACAACTTTCTCCGGATCCGCTTTTATTTCACATTGAAAGAATTCCAAAACATTGAAACCCATGTCCTTCAACTCTTCTCGCACTTTAGCTCTTTTTTCAGTGTTCGATAAGATTTTTTTCTCCCAAAATTCCTGGTTAGTTGAAGGAATCGAACCATGGATTGGGCATGCATGCCAGAAACAACCGTCCAGGAAAACTGCCGTTTTTTTCGATTTGTTGGATATGTCGGGCTTTCCAGGTAACTTTTTGTCGTGAATTCTGTATCTCAAACCTCTTTTCCAAAGAAGCTTTCTGACCAACAGTTCGATGGATGTGTTCTTTCCTCGGATTTTCGACATGATCTTGGATCTCTCTTCGGGAGTGAACATGTCAGTCATAGTCTCGTCTCGGATACATCCATAAGATTTAATAAAAAATTAATATATATGATTATTGTTTAGCGAATAATTGACTTTAGGTGCAACTTCCCGACTTTAGGTGCAAAGCTGCTTTGAACACAGGGTTTTTTATAGTCAGAAAGTTGATTCCACACAAATATCTGATTAACGAGGGCATATTAGTTCTATGGCTGGAGAAATTGACAAGGGCTCGGCTCAGCTAATACTTTTAAAAGAGATAAATGAAGCAGCAAACCGTGGGGAAGCACTCAGCAAGATACTTCAAAAGGCGGTTGAAGGCGTGGCTGAGATATTCAATTACCCAGCCTGCGACATCTTTCTGCTCGAAGAAGAAGACGTGCTCAGGTATGCTAATATTACCCTTGATTCCAAGATAATCCGGGCTGCTGAAAAGATTACCGGGATAACTGTTGACGGATACAGGATAAAGCTTTTTGAGGGGAGCTGTTTTAAAGAGGTTATCGACACCAAGGCGCCGGTGATACTGGATGATATGGTGCGTATTTTTGAAGGCTTTGCAGGTGGAGACCCAAAACTGACAAAGGCTGCTCCTGCAGTTGCGAAGATCGCGGGTTTCAAATGGGTGATACGTGTCCCCCTGCTCTCAAACAACCGTGTCCTCGGAATACTCGGCGCCGCAACAAACAAAGACCTGGCAGATGTTGACATACCCGCACTTGAGCTGTTCGCATCAAACCTGGCAGTGATTATCGAGCGAAAACAGATGGAAGACATGCTCAGAGAAAGTGAGGAGAAATACAGGCTAATTGTAAACAGCTCACACACAGGCATATACATCCTGCAGGACGGCCTGTTTAAATTCGCAAATGAAACTATGTGCAGGATCACTGGCTATACACGAGAAGAGCTTATTGGGATGAGCTTTGAAGACCTAATCGCGCCTGAAAGCAGGAAGGTCATAGCCGAGGGTTACAAAAGGCAGAGAGGGCAGGCCGGACCCGCATATGTGGAGTTCAAAGGGCTTTGCAAAGACGGTTCAGTGCGTGACGCGCTCACATATTCTGTGCCCATAACATATCAGGGCAGACCCGCTTCCCAGGGAAACCTCATCGATATTACAGAACGCAAAAAAACTGAAGATTCACTAAAGGAAAGCGAGGAAAAATATCGCTCCCTTGTGGAAAGCTCGCACACAGGCATATACATCATCCAGGATGGGATTTTGAGATTTGTAAACCAAAAGCTCTGTGAGATAGCCGGCTATTCAAAGGATGAGCTATTAGGGAGTAACTTCGAAAGGCTGATAGCACCTGAAAGCAAAGGAGTTATAGCTGAGTCCTACAAACGGCAGAGCGGCGAGACAGGCCCTGCCTATTTTGAGTTTAAAGGGCTTCGTAAAGATGGGGGGCTGCGCGATGTAATCAGCTATTCGGTGCCGATTAGATACCAGGGCAGGCCGGCTGTTCAAGGAAATCTGATAGATATTACCGAGCGCAAGAGGGCTGAAGAACAGATCAAAGAGTTGATGGAGCTGAATGAAAACATCATTGAATCTGCTCCAAGCGCCATTCACTTCATAGACCGCGATTTTGTTGTTCAGAGCTGGAACAGTTTCTGCGAGAGATACATACATATCGATAAGGCAGATATAATCGGGAAAAACCTCTTCGAGGCTATACCCTCCCTTAGAAAGCTTGGCTGGGACAAGATCTATGAGCGGGTGCTTGAAACCGGCACAACCTTTGAAAAACGAGGGTATAAGATTACCCGGACATTCGGCCCTTGTAAAGGTGAGGAGTGGTATCAGAATCTGAATGTTGTGCCTGTGCGAAAGGATGGAAAGATCATCGGTGCTGTTACGATAATTGAAGATGTCACGGATCTCCAGCAGGCGCAGAACTCGCTTATCGGGCTTTTAGAGGAGATAAAAGAATCGAATAAAATGCTTGAATCTGCAAACATTCGGCTTCATGAAAATGACAGGTTGAAATCTATTTTTCTGGCAACAGTTAGCCACGAGCTGAGAACACCGCTAAACGCGATAATCGGTTTTACAGGGCTTATGCTCCAGGGGCGTGGGGGTGAACTGGGCTCTGAGCAAAAGAAACAGCTTGAAATCGTGAACTCAAACGCCAGGCATCTTCGAGCGCTGATTGAAGATCTGCTGGACATCTCAAAGATTGAAGCCGGAAGAATCCTTGTTGAACCCACTGAATTTGACCTGCAAAAAGCTATAGGCGAGGTGGCTCAGCTCTTTACATCAAAGACGAGGGAGAAAGGGATTCGAATAGTTGAAAAGACATCTAAAATCGTTGTGCATAGCGATGTTAAGCGTTTCAAACAGGTGCTCACAAACCTTGTGGACAACGCCGTTAAATTCACAGTAAAAGGCGAGATAACGCTTAGCGCCTGCATCGAGGACAGTAGTATCACCGTCGTTGTTGAAGACACGGGCATCGGCATCAAAGCAGAGGATGTGCCCCTGCTATTCCAATCATTCCAACGGGTAAACCCACCCATCGACAGTGTAACAGAGGGATCAGGTCTCGGACTCTACCTCTCACAAAAGATTGCAAACATGCTCGGCGGCGAAATCACCGTTACAAGCACATTTAATAAAGGCTCCATATTCACACTAAAAATTCCCGCAGACATTTCACAGAGCGTGAGATAATCTTAAATAAGACAACCATCACAGAAGGGGGTACTATGGAATATGAAGACATGCTTGATCGAGCCTACAGCGAGCTTCCTGAGATCCTTAAAGAAGAGTCAAGGTTTCAGATACCGGTGCTTGAGTCAGTGGTCCAGGGAAGAATAACCGTTGTTCAGAACTTCGGCGACGTTTCAAAGGGCATTAACAGGAGCCCTGACATACTTGGAAAATACTTCCTCGGCGTTATGGGTACAGCAGGCGAATATGATGCCAGCCGCCTCACACTCAAAGGCCAGTTCCGGCCGGCTCAGCTGCAGGACAAATTTGAAGCATTCATCAAATCATATGTAATATGCCCGGAGTGTAAAAGGCCGGACACCAATATAATCCATGAAAAACGCATGACATTCCTTAAATGCGAGGCCTGTGGCGCGCGCCACTCGGTTGGAACAATCAAGCAGAAAAGCATCCCAACGACTGAAAAACCTGATCTCAGTATTGGCGATGAAATCACAGTTCAGATAACGCGGACCGGGAAAAAGGGCGACGGAATGGCCAGACACGGCAAGTACCTGGTCTTTGTGAACAACTCGCGTGAAGGACAGACTGTGAAGACCAAGATAACAGGCATCAACAAGAACATGGCCTTTGGGGATATTGTTCAGACCTTATGATGGAGATTCATAGCGGGCGGGGGCGGATTCTTGCTGTTGACGTGGGGACTGGGACGCAGGATATTTTACTTTATGACCCGGCCAGGGTTGCTGAGAACAATCTTAAGCTTGTGCTGCCCTCGCAAACGCAGATACTTGCCAGGCGGATTTCAAAGCTGGAGGAGGATCTTTTGATAACCGGTGGGACGATGGGCGGCGGCCCTGTGTCGATGGCTATTCGCAGACATTTAAAAAAAGGTTTTCGCGTAGTTATGACCGAGGATGCGGCGAAGACGGTTCGAGATGATCTCAGCCATGTTCGAGAAGAGGGAATTGAAATCATAACAGATGCGGAGGCGGCAGATATTGATTTGACCTCTGTTGAGGCTATGGACGTGGATCTGGAGATGCTTTTTGAGATTATATCCGATGCGGGTGAGGAGACGCCTGAGACCATCGGTGTTTCAGTTCAGGACCACGGTTTTGAGCAGGGTAAGTCTGATCGCAAGTTTCGTTTTGAAAAGATCGCTGAGATGCTTGACTCTGACGCGACACTCACTGACTTTTTGTTTGAAAAACCACCAGCATACTATACCCGTATGAACTCTGTTATCAAGCATGTTCAAAGGTCTTTTTCAGGCAAGGTCTTTGTGGTGGACTCCAAGTTTGCGGCGATTTCCGGCGTGCTCCACGATACGTCTGCGCGGCCATGTCTCTGCGTTGATGTGGGTAACGGCCACACAATGGCTGCCGTTGTCGGCGAGGGTGGGCGCCTCGACTCAGTCTTCGAACATCACACTCACTCGCTAACCAGGGAGAGGCTTACAGACTATATTGTGCGTCTTGCCGACGGAAAGGTGACAAATGAAGAGGTTTATTCTGATCACGGCCACGGCTGCCACATAAAGAATGCGCCGGGAATAGGGAGAATAGAAAAAATCCTTGTAACCGGGCCGAACAGAGGGCTGCTTTCTGGCTGCGGTCTCCCTATTGAGTTTGCCCGTCCCTTCGGCGATGTGATGATGACTGGAACCGTTGGGATAATTGATCTCATTAAAAACCACACAACTTAGCTGCTGAATCGAATTATTAATCTCCGCTGTAGAGGCGCTCTGCAAATTCAAGGGGAAGGCCTTGCCTTCGAATTTCTCTGGCAACAGAGTCCACATCATATTTGACGCGCCTTATCACCGCGCTTTGCTTTTCAAGGTCAAGCACTGCGTAGGCTGCCCGTGAATTGTGGTCCCGTGGCTGACCCACTGACCCAGGGTTGAGAACAAGTTTACCCTTGATTTCACGGGTAAACGGGAGGTGGGTGTGTCCTAGAATCAAGATGCTGCTTTTTCCAATAAAAGATGTTAAAATCTCATCAGATGTGTTTTGGAAGATATAGTCAAAAAGCGGGTCGCAGGGGCTTCCGTGAAATGCTGAAAACCTCTCGTCTTCATAGCTTTTTGGAAGGCTTGAGAGGAATTTTAGATTGTCAGCCGAAAGTTCCTTTGCAGTCCATTCCACTACCTTTTTCGCAGGGGCGTTGAGCCTGCTTGAATCACCAGATACAACCGCGTAATCATGGTTTCCCATAATCCCAAGTATCCCCTGTCTTCGAAAGAGTTCAACTGTTTCATTTGGAAAAGGATTATAACCCACAAGATCACCGCAGCAAAAAACATCCAAATCCCCGATGTCTTCGAGCACTGCCTCAAGCGCCGGCAGATTAGCATGGACATCAGCAAGAACAGCAATCTCCATCAACCACATTTTCGGCAGGCAAAGATTTTATAACTTTCCTGTAAAAACCAATGTCATGAAAGAGCTTGTCCTATCTGAAACCGGGCTGGAGCGCTGGCGGGAAACCATTGTTCAGGCGATTTCAGATTTTGTGAAAGAGACAGGTGCAAAGGGAGCGGTCCTTGGGCTCAGCGGAGGCGTGGACTCAGCCCTTGTGGGTGCACTTGCAAAAGAAGCTCTTGGAAACCGTTTAGAGGCACTTGTCATGCCGGTCTCAGGTGTTTCAAAATCTGAGGATCTTGAACATGCAGCACTCATCTCTGCAAAGTTTGGCATAACTAGCCGTGTAATCGAACTGAAAGAAGCGGCGACCGCAGTTAAAAATGCCTTTCCAGACATGATAAAGAACAGCGGTGAAGGCGGATTTCATGCTAGAGCGAATATTGCACCCAGGCTTAGAATGCTCTTCAACTATGCAGCAGCAAACCTTAACAACCTCGTTGTATTGGGCACTGGAAACAAGACTGAGCTTCTCCTGGGATATTTCACTAAATATGGTGATGGCGGCGTGGACTTTCTGCCTATCGGCGACCTCTACAAATCACAGGTGCACCAGCTAGCAGAGCATATGCAAGTTCCCCGCGAGGTTATTGACAAACCTCCCAGCGCAGGGCTTTGGCACGGTCAGACAGATGAGGAGGAGCTTGGCGAATCCTATGAAATCCTGGATCAGATACTCTATCACACAGTTGAAGAGGGCAGGGGAGCGGATGAAACAGCTAAAATTATGGGCATCAACGTGAAACGGGTTCAACATATAATCGGGCTTGTTGAAAGCGGCCACCATAAACGGGCGATGCCTGAGATTGTGAAATTACCAGAGTAGGCAGGGCCCTGTTTCATGCGAGTTTTTTCATATCCTGTTCTGCGGCGTCTCTGAGCTCAGATCGAAGATTCGGCTGGGCGGATAGCACACGGCTCCAGCTCGGAATCACAGCGCCGAAGGGGCTTTCAAGATACTCTTGCCCCGCGCCTAAAATAACTTCGCTGAACATACCCAAAACTTTTTCCTCTTCATGTCGGTCATAAACGAGACCGTTGAAATATGAGTCGCCGCCGTAGCTATGGATATAATCCTCTCCAAGCCGCCTGTAAAGGACCTGCAGACTCTGCAAAAAGGGTGTTGAGATATCTGCGCCCTCCATCTCCACAAGGTTTCGCAGCATCGATTTTTCAATGTCACCAGCCATCTTCACAAGCCCGGTCTCGCTGCTGCCGATAGTCTGGTGTTTGTGGTCGTGAAATCCTAGGTCGGTCTGGCACACCCGTTTGAGACTTGCGTTTCGAAAGACTTCGGAGAGTATGCCCATCTCCACGCCCCAGTCACCGGGCACACGGATGTTTAGCGCCAGGTCGGATGTGAGGGCGAACTCGCCTGAAAGCGCGTATTTATATGATGTCAGATATTCTAGAAAGGACGAGCGCCTGCCGAGCTTGCGCCTCAGCGAATCGATAAGGGGTGTTACAAAAAGCCTGAAAACCCTGCCATACATCTTCAGCTCCTTAAGCCCTATGCGGGTGTAAAAGGCCTTGTTAAAGAAAAAGTCCAGCGTAGGTGAGACAACTGGAAAGAGCAGCCGAGTGGGAACAGCCTCTGTAAAGGTTACTACATCAGCGTCGATAAGCGATAGCGCGTAGGAGTCAAGGCTTCCAACTCCAAGGGCAATCCACATATCACGGCCCTTGCCCGATAGATCAGAAACATTGATATCCTCTTTTTTCAACCCTTCAAGTATCTCTTTTATCCCTGGGCTGTCGTTCCAAATGATGAGATGGGGGATCTTAAGTGTTTCATAGAATTTCACGGTCTTTTTATATTCATCCACTGTGTCAGCCTTTAAAGAGACGATTATCTTTTCAAGATAGCGGCAGTTGTTTAGGTTTTCAAGTATGTTTTTCAGCGCCGGCTGCTCGATTTCAGAATAGAGCATTGGAATAATTACTGTACTGGCTCTGTTTGATCCGGCGAGTTCTTCCTTCTGCCACTCCAGGTCCTGGCCGAAATCATGGTGCGTTGTGATAAGGCCGTTTTGTGAAAACTCCATTTTACCTATTCACCTGCTTAGCACAAGGGATATTAAGTTTTTCGGTCCCCCGCACAGGCAATCGGTTCCCAGGAAGAAGGACAATGCCTTTAATAGGGGAAAAGTGTTTCATCCTGTACATAGCTTCGGCCGGTGCGAAGCGCGACCTCTGCTTTTTCAAGCTCCACTCCAAGATATGATGCGTGGCTCATTTCTGAGACTAGCCCAAGCCTGATGATCGTGTCGCAGATATCCTTTGCAGATGTGCCTTCAACCGCCACATCAGCCCTGCCCGCCTTTAAGTGCAGGGCAACAAGTTTATCCTCTTCCACGTGTATCGTGAAATCGCCCAATGAGTCAGGTTTTTTCACGCCAGGTTCTGCTTTCACACGCCTCGACTCCGAAGTAGCAGATGAAATCACACGCCTCTTTTCCTTTAGCCTGAGAAGATCGATTCCAAGGTCTTTGGGCATGGTGCCACGGCTCTTTGCTAGAAACATCATATTTGATGCGGTTTTCAGCTCAGCTACAGCGCCGCGCGTCTTATGGCTGGCCTCGGTTGTGAAGAGCAGGCTCACACCGCACTCCATCGCAATACCGGCGAGAAAGGCGTTTATCCCAATCGAGTCCGCGTCGGTAAGCTCGGTTACATTTCCAACACCCATGAGCAGAGGCACTTCACCTTTTCTGCCCAGCTCACGGTAGCCGGCGATCGAATCTGAAACCCCGTATCCCAATGGCTCCAAAATCGGGTCTGCAATAATATTTGTAAACCCCCTTTCTTTGGCCAGCGCAATACTTTCATTCAAGGCTTGGAGCTTCTCCTCATATCCATTAAATTTCCCCCTGCCCGGAACAATTACAACAGGGGTATTTGTGGGCTGAACACTTTCTAAAAGCTCTTTATCAAGGCTCATGAGTAGGTCCACACCGGATTCAATGGCGGCGTTAAGGTTATCCAAATCCATCGTGTCAACGCTGAGCAAAACATTTAGGCGTCGAAGCAAGCCCATGAGCTCAGCAGTCCGGCCCGGCGCCTTATGAGAGATTCCGATGTCAATTATATCCGCGCCCTGCCCGACATAGTATCTGGCCCGCTCGATTACCTCGCTGTTACTCATCGTGTCGGCGTCCACGATCTCAGCCATAACACGCATAGGAAAATCCAACCCCACCGCAAGGTCTCCGACCACAAAATTCCCTGGCTTTTTAAGCAGCCTGCTCTTGATTTCCGCTGAATCAACTTGTTTTATCTCTGTAAAAGCTCTCTTACGCATCTCAGATGTTAGCAGCACGCATGCAGGCACAGTCTTTGAAAGCACCAGTCGCTCAATGTTTTCAAGTACATATCCCAGGTTTGAAAGGTCCTTCGGACCCAATACAGCCTTGATTCCAAGCGATTTTTCAACAGCATCAAGATCGATTGTTGAGTATCCGGGGAAGATTATAAGATCAAATCCTGTTAAGCCCTGAAGGTGGGATGGACGGATGAATGAAGCGATGTCAACCGGCGCTGTAAACACTGTGCAGCCAAACTCTTCAGCAACCTCCCGCACACGGCTCTGCATAAGCCTCCCGGTTACAACCACAACTTTCATGATATCACAAAGCTTTTTATCTCACACAGGCAAGTAGCGCCCATGGTAAGCTCGAAACTGCGCTCCACTGTAGACCCATATATCACGCGCATCGTGGCGCCAATAGCCAAAGTCAACCCCAGCCTTATCACACTATTTGGATTCGCATTCAGCATCATTGCAGGACTTATGTATGCCTCTGGCAATTTAATCTTTGCTTTCATTACGCTCACATTGGGCTCGGTTCTCGACGCAGCCGACGGCGCGGTTGCAAGGCTTTCGAATCGGGTGTCAGCATTCGGCGGATTTCTCGACTCGCTTACAGACCGGTATTCTGACGCGGTAATACTTACGGGAATCGCAGTCTATCTCAAAGGCCATTATCTACTTGTTATCACGGCTCTTGTGGGAAGCCTGCTTGTAAGCTACACACGGGCACGCTCGGAAATGGAAATAGATGGTAAATGCAACGTAGGCTATGGCGAGCGGGCTGAGCGACTCATTATAATCATGGCGGCAACACTTGTTGAAGCCGCAAACCCTGGTTTAAACGCAGTCTATTGGGCGGTTGTCTTGCTTGCAGTGCTCACACACTTCACAGTAGCCCAGCGAATTTGGTACACTTACAAGGCGTTGGAAAAATAAAAAAGATAAAAGTCTCCCTCCCAACCCTGCCGGAGAAAATAGAAAGAGTCTACTTCTTCCGTTCTTTCTTCTTAGGCCGAAGCGACTTTGAACCACACTTTCGGCATGCCTCACTCTTCCACGGGTTGTTTGCGTTGCATCTCCTGCAAATCTTCTTATGAAAGAGCCGTGCCTCTGCCTCTGGGAATCGTGCCATATCCTATCATTCCTCACAAATCAAAATATTCTTTTTGAACAGCTAGTACTTCATCTGAGCTTTGGCACTCGCTGTAGTCATTTAAAAGGTTTTCGTTGAGCAGTGTGAACTGCCTGCCCCATTTGAACTTGCCCAAAACATCTGTGCTCTGCTCACGACTTCCGAGGATGTAGAGGGCTGCTGCAATTGCCTCAGCGGTTGTGAGCTTTGTGGGCTTGCCATAGTTTACCGGGTTTGCGGCGATGAGCACCGGCAGAATCCGCGCAACAGGCGCCTTGATCGCAGGTATAACCTCGCGGGCATGTTCCCAGCTACAGTCAAGCCCTGTAAGCCCCCGAT
>BDTI01000088.1 GCA_002923215.1 archaeon BMS3Abin16
ATTCAAATAGAAAAATTATAATTTAAAATAACTACTGTGCCAAAAACTCTTCGATCTTCTTTTTCACGGCTTCGTTCACCAGCTTACCGTCCACCCTGCCCCTGGCTTCTTTCATCACAAGCCCCATGATCGGTTTCACGGCGAACTCACCCTTCTCTTTTATGAAATCAGCTTTTTCGGCGATCAGCCGATCCACGAGACTCTCCAGATCTACCCCGCCTCCAAGCCCCTCACTAATCGCCTCATCAACGGTTTTCCCACTCTTAACCGCTTCTAAAATTTTTGGAACCGCTTCCTTTGAGATTCTTCCCTCATCAACTGCAATAATGACTTGTCGAAAGTCATCTGGCATTATCCATTGCGCCATGAAATGTTTAGATGAGTCAAGAATAATCGATGCTACAGTTGTCAGAGGGAGCGTTTTTACAACACCTGCAAGCTCTTCAAAAAGAGGTGCATATCCCTTTCTCACAATCGCCCCAGAAAGCTCTCGACCCACGTTGTAGTTCTTGGCAAATCTCGTCTCTTTTTCCTCATAGGTCTCCGGCAGATTCGCCCGCAGCCGAGTGAGAAGCTCCTCAGATACAACATAGGGCAGGATATCGGTTTCAGGATACATCCTGGCCGCGCCTGGAAGTGGGCGCATATACTCTGTCTTTGTGTCCCTGGCCATCCGCGTCTCCTCAAGCACGCCTTTGAGCGCAAGCCTCGCCCTGCCCAAAACAGCTTCAAGCGCCTTTCTCGCTTTACCTTCTTTTTCAGCAACAAGTACAAAGGCATCACCCTCACCTGTGCCAAGCGCCGTGTGCACAGCAGAAACATCCTCCTCTGTTATCCCGTAGGCCGGCAGCTCGTCAGAATGAAAAATCCCCCTCACACCTGCATGCACCTTAACAGACTGCGCTATCTCACGTCCCAAGAGTCCGCCGCCAAGCAGACCCGCAAAACCCCTGAGCCTGACACCCAGCACCCTTCCCTTTTTCAACTGTGATTTTATGACCTTGGACTCTGTGTTTTTGAAGATCTCTGTTAAATCATAAATCTCGCTAGTTATCCTTGACGCATGAATTTCTTGCTCCACCAGCCGGTCCCGTATCTCAACCAACCCCTGCTGCCTCTCAACCTCGGTCTCAATAAGCCGGGGGATAGTGTTCAAATCCTGCACACCTTTTATCTCGGCACGGGCGCCTTCTGGAATCGACACGTTGATGTCCTGCCGGATAGTTCCAATCCCGCGTTTCACCCTGCCAGTGGCCCTGAGGAGCTCACCAACAGTGAGCGTTGCATCCCGCGCCTGACGGGGTGATTTGATATCCGGGTCGGTTGTTATCTCCACAAGCGGAATCCCCAGTCGGTCGAGGCTGTAGGTGGTTGTATTATCGTCACCTGTAATCTTGCGGCAGGCCTCTTCTTCGAGGCAGATCGTCGGAATTTTGATTCGGCCTTCATCGGTGTCCAGATAGCCGTCGAATGCAATGACCGCGGTCCTTTGAAAACCTGATGTGTTTGAGCCGTCGATTACAAGTTTTCGCATGAAATGAATCTCGTCCACGATGCGGGCATTTAAGAGAAGTGCTATTGTGAGCGCAGCCTCAACCGCTTCTTCATTCGGCCCCTGTGGCGGCTCCTCATCAAGCTCTACAAGACAGATCGAGTCGTTGTATCCCTGGTAGACAAAGCTCTTACCCTTCAAAAACTCCTTCATCGCCGCATCATCCACAACCCCCAGCTCGCTCTGAGTCGGCCTGAGCCTGCGCCGAACCTCAAAGTCTGCTTTGTCATCTCTCAACTGCGATGGCGAGTTGCAGAAGAGCTTTTTAGTGTCAAGCTGCTGATGGATTTCAAAACCGATCTTCATAATTTTTTCACCGTAAAAACACATCAGGCCTGGAAACATCTGCCAGCTCGCCGCAGAGACTCGTCTGCATAAGCCTGCTGATCGCCGCCTGGTCACTGGTCCTGCCAAGGATGTGCATAAGCTTTACAAGCGCTGTTTCAGGGAGCATGTCGCCGCCTGGTATCACACCGAGATCCAGGAGCCGCCGGCCCGTTGCATAGACCTTCAGGTCAACACGGCCATAAAGGGTCTGCGAGGTCATCACAACCGGCACGCCAAGCGCTTTTGCCCGTTCAACCGCTGGGAGAACATCTGCCGGAACATGTCCAAGCCCGGTACCCTCGATTACAACGCCGCGATGGCTCTTCACAACTTCTTTGAGGATCTCCTCAGACATCCCTGGGTAGATCTTCACAAGGGCAACCTTCTGCTCAAGCCTGTCGCTGACACCGACTTTCCCATCTTTTCGTGCTCCGCAGTCTTCAAAGAACTCGACCTCCCCGGTGACTTTTCCAACTGGCAGGGTGTTTACACTTCGAAAGGCGTCGCGCCTGGAGCTGTGCATCTTGCGAACACGGGTGCCCCGATGTATCAGGCAGTAGTCGTCGCTCATTGTTGCGTGCATCACGACAAACACGCCCGTGCAATCTGCGATTGCAACCCGTGTGGCTGCAAGCAGGTTCATAGCCGAGTCAGAGGACGGCCGATCAGATGAGCGCTGCGAGCCCACAAGTACAACAGGTTTTCCAATCCCAGTTAACATAAAGCTCAAAGCAGCGCTCGTGTATCCCATTGTATCTGTGCCGTGGGCAACGATAACACCGTCCGAGCCGTTGTTCAACGCATCTGCTACCTCTCTGGCAATGGTCTGCCAGTGCCCAGGGGTCATGTCCTCGCTGAGAATGTTAAAGAGCATCTTTGTCTTGATGTTGGCAACTGATGAAAGCTCAGGGATCGCCGCGTGAAGCTCGGCTGCCGAAAAAGCAGGCGCAACAGCGCCAGTCTTATAATCGATTTTCGATGCGATTGTTCCGCCTGTGCCGAGGATCGTGATTGTGGGCAGATTCGGGTCCACAGGAATTTCGACATCTGCCGCGGCTTGCGCCGGCTCCCTCCGCTCAACAAGCACAACATTAGTCTTATCGCCCACTGCGATTCCGATGTTATATCCTGTGTCAAGTTTTATCACGATATGCAGGTCGTCGGCAAGCTCGTTACGGGGCATGAGAACACCTCTGAACATCTTTCCCTCGCTCGTGATCTCAACAATGTCCCCCACCTCGATTCCACTCAAAAATCCTGCTGCCTTTCCGCGATACAAAATCTCACGCCTCCAGGATGCTTTCGACAGCGGCAAGCAGCGTTTTACGGGATTTATTGATCCCTTCTTCACGGAGGTTTATGCTCTGCTCGATCTGGGCAAGCCTGTCAAAACAATGGGCAACCGCCTGTTCAACAACCTCTGGCGCAGGCCCGCCTAAAACCCTGCGCGCCTCCACAGCGACAAGTGGTGTCAGAGCCGCGGTCACAACCTCGTCAGAAAGGCCCAGCTTTTCACCGGTAACACTTTCGGCTGCCCTGTCCACAAACCCTGTGGTGACACTGCTTGGCATAACACCTTCGGAAATCGCCTGTGAAACCAGGGCGCCCACAATTTGATGAGCAGTTCGGAAGGGGAGATCTTTCTTTCGCACAATCACGTCTGCAAGCTCTGTTGCAGTAAGAAAATCATCCATACAGGCTGCGTTCATCACATCTGAGTTTATCTTCATAGAAGCGACAACCCGGCTGAGCAGGACAAGCGACGATGAGACTGAATCAATAGTATTAAAAAAGACTGGTGAAACCTCCTGCAGATCCCGGTTATAGCTCTGTGGAAGTGACCTTAGCATTGTGAGAACCGATATGAGCCCGCCAAAGGCCGATGCAGTCCGGGCACGGGTTATCTCTAAAATATCTGGGTTTTTCTTCTGGGGCATGATGCTTGATGTGGAGGCATGGCTGTCATCAAGTTCGATAAAACTGAATTCAGAGGTGCTCCAGACGATGAGTTCCTCGCAGATCCTTGATATGTCTACTGAGATTATAGCAGTGGCAGCTGCTATTTCAGCCATGTAATCACGGGATGAAACAGCGTCCATGGAATTACGGAGCACACCCGTAAATCCGAGCAGTTCCGCCGTGCGCTCCCGATTCAGGGGATAGGATGTGGTTGTCACAGCCGCCGCGCCCAGCGGGCAGAGATCCACCCTTACATAGGCGTCTTCGAGCCGGTCTAAACTGCGGAGGAGAGACTCAGCATAGGCCGAGAGATGATGGCCAACTGTTGTGGGCTGGGCACGCTGCATATGAGTATAGGCTGGGAGAAGTGTCAAGCTGTGTTGTTCTGCAACTTCAAGCAGCGCGCTGACGAGTCCGGTGAGGGCTTTTGAAAGGAGCAGCACATCATCGCGGGCCTTCATCCGAAGATCACATGCTACCTGGTCGTTTCGAGACCGCCCTGTGTGAAGCCTGCCACCGGCGTCGCCCGCCTCCCTGATAATATATGCTTCGATTGCCATGTGAATGTCTTCAAAATCAGAGGATGTGTCAACTGCGCCCGCCCCTGTGTTCAAGAGATTTTTCAGAACAGAAAACACCTTCCCCGCGTCGCCGCGGTCCACGATTTTCTGCTCAACAAGCATGACCATGTGCGCCATATCTGTGAGGACATCATATTCAAAGAGTGCTGAATCAAAATCAATGGAGGATGTAAAAGCGGCAACACTGGAGTCAAATTTCTTGCC
>BDTI01000089.1 GCA_002923215.1 archaeon BMS3Abin16
TTCTTTGTGCGCACATGCCATATGCTGCTGCCGTCAAATAGGTCCTCATATTCTGCAAGCCTGGGCCTGGAGATCTTCATAGTCTTCTTCGCCTTTTCAACGAACTTGTCGTCTACGTCAAAGATCACGCCTCCGAAGCGGCCGTAGTTATAGTTCATCCTGTTGCCTGAGGCCATCTCAAGAAGGTCAAGTATCCACTCTCTCTCACGGAAGGGATAGAAAAAGCCTGTTAGATTTCCAAGGTCGATTCCCATTGCAGCCAACCAGAGCAAATGACTTGCAAGCCTGTTAAGCTCAAGCATGATAGTGCGCAGATACTGCGCCCGCGGCGGCGCCTCAACATCGAGTATGTCCTCCACAGCCAGCACATAGGACATATTGTTGGAAAGCGCTGTAAGCCAGCAGTAACGGTCTGAAAGCGGGAGATACTGGGTCCAGGTCCTGTTTTCAGCGATCTTTTCAAGGCCTCTGTGGATGTAGCCGATCTGCGGGTCAATGTCAATAACAACCTCGCCGTCCAGCTTAACATTGATAAGCCAGGGTCCATGGTTACCTGGGTGAACCGGCCCGATTCGAAGGATCATCTCAGACACCTGCTCAGCTTTCACCTTCTCAGGAAGATTCAGATCAAGTGGGAAAACCGGCTTTTGATAATCAAGGACATATTCTTCTTTTTCATCGCTCTCTGAGAGGAACCATTTACCAGGCGCCATCTCATAATCCTTTCTCAGAGGATGGCCTTTCCACCACTCTGGCATGAGAAGCCTGCGAAGATCCGGATGTCCCTCGAATTTCACGCCCATAAGGTCGTAGGTTTCGCGCTCCTGCCAGTTCGCGGTGCTCCAGACATCTGTAACCGTGGGCACGCTTGCTTGGTCTTTCGGAACAGCGACTTTGATTTCTATAAGCGTCTTTTTAGAGTGGCTCCAAGTGTGATAGACTACTTCAAAGTCATTATAATAAAGGAGCTGCTTTTCCCTCATGCCTGTAATAAGGCCTGAGCGGTCAACGGCTGCGATGCTTGTAAGATGGTCAAAACCCTGTTTTTCCTTTAAAAATTTGCAGAGCTTTTTTAGGCTGTCTTTTTTTACGGTTAGAACTATGCGGCGGTCCTTTCGGTCTACAGCATAGATTATGTCTTCTCTGAACTCGTCTTTAACAGCCTGAATAACTTCGGAATTAACGCTCACTTGGCAAGCTCTCCTTTCAATATTTTGTCCTGTAACTTAATGATCCCGTCAAAAAGCGCCTCTGGATTTGCAGGGCAGCCTGGTATATACACATCTACAGGGATCACCTTGTCCGCTCCTTTCACAACGCTATAGGAGTCCCAGAAGGGCCCGCCGTTAATCGCGCACTCACCCATGGCAATCACATACCTGGGCTGGGCCATCTGATCATAAAGCCTCTTCATCCTTGGAGCCATCATATAGGTGACTGCTCCGCCGACGATCATGAGATCTGACTGACGGGGAGTTCCACGGGCGATGATTCCATAGCGGTCTGAATCCCACCGTGCCGCGCCGAAGGCCATCATCTCAATAGAGCAGCAGGCAAGGCCGAAGGCATACATCCAAAGCGAGGATTTAATGCCCCAGTTAAAGAGGTAGTCAACAGGGCGCTTCACCTTCGCAAGAAAGCTCTTACGCTTCTCCGTGTTCTGAGCAACCTCTAGGAGGTCATCTTTTTTTGCAAATATAACATGTGCCTGCTCTTCGTTGCCCGTCATTTTTTATTTCTCCGGCTCCATTTTTACCTGTACTTCCCGCCATGAAAGAGAGGTCCATTCAAGGATACCCTTCTTCCAAGCATAGACGAGGGCCACAAGCAGCATGGCGATGAATATGACCATTTCAACAACGGCGATCATCCCGATGTCGGTGAAGACAACCGCCCAGGGGTAGAGAAAGACTGTTTCAACGTCAAAGACCACGAAGAGCAACGCGTAGATATAGTACTGCACGTCAAACTGCATTTGCGCTGTTCCGATTGGTTCTTCGCCGCATTCATAGGTGGTAAGTTTCTCTGGATAGGGGTTCTTTGTGCGAATCATCCAGGACATTATCATCGCACCACCGGGAATGAGAATACCCACCGCGATAAAAGCTACCACCGGTATGTAATGTTCATACGTTACCATAGTTGACACTTTGCTTCATCAAAAACCCTTTATATAGTTTTCTAAACATTGAGTCTCTCTTTTCGTCATACTTCTTTTGAGGAGCTGGGGCGGGCTATGTTTTCAAAATTCGTCGGAGCCCTCTTTTCGGCTTATATCTTTTACTATATTATATCGAAACCGTCGCACCGGAAACATTAAAAAGAGGTATGGGAATTATATGTTCATGGCTGGAAGTGGAACAGACACTATCTGGGGACTTATCGGCGTTGTAATGGCATTTGTCACTACCGCAGTAGTTTTCATGATAGTATTTTAAGCAAATAGAAGAAAGACCTAGGTGTCGACCTTTTAGAACGCATTGTCCTATTTAATATGCATGTTAGATTAGGTTTAAGGATGGCGTAATAGATGGGTCGATTCGACTTGAGATATATTCTCTTAATCCCGCTCGTCATCTTAATCTTGGCATCGCTCATATCTACGGCATTTCAATACAATCGGATAACCGATTTGAAGGATACCTTTTGGATTCGGGTTGACGGCGACGAGGACATTCCCTCGGACATTGATCCCTCGGTTTTCAGTCTGCGAAGGATTGATTCCAAAGGCCTGACAATTATCTCAACGCTTGAAGTTGTGAGCAACGGCGCAAGGAGTGAGGGATTTGAAGCTGGTGATCTTGATTTCTACGGGCGTTTTGAAGGCGGGCGCATTGTTGGCATGACTCATTACAAGGCATCGCGGGGTAACTGCACGCTTGATCTTTACTCGCCCACTGAGATGTGGGTTGCAGATGATTACGCCCGGATTTCAGGGTTTGATTTGCTGCCGCTCTTCAAGCCTGATTCCTGTCGGCCATGGCCTCAGAGCGAGTGGAGCAAGCGTAATTTCACGCTCTACCAAGTTGAGCGCTCAAATTATGGGCTCTGATAAAGCCGCATATCTGCATCGGAACGGTTGAAATATGATTTTGAAAAACAAAAATTAACCTCTCAGCAGGACAACTCCCTCTGCAAACCAGGGTGTTTTGATTAAACTTTTCATTTGTGAAGACTCTATAAATAGCTGATGAAAGACATTGTGATACGCGGCGCCAGAGAGCATAATCTAAAGGATGTTGATGTGAGTCTTCCGCGGGATAAATTCATCGTTATAACTGGGCTCTCCGGCTCCGGAAAATCCACGCTTGCCTTTGACACGCTTTATGCTGAGGGGCAGCGCCGGTATGTTGAATCCCTCTCAGCCTACGCCCGACAGTTCCTTGGTCTTATGAGCAAGCCCGATGTGGACAGCATTGAAGGGCTTTCACCCGCTATTTCAATCGAGCAGAAGACAACGAGCAAAAACCCACGGAGCACTGTGGGCACGACAACCGAGATATATGATTATCTGCGGCTACTCTACGCCCGTGTTGGAACGCCGTTTTGCCCTGATCACAACATTCGAATCGAGTCGCAGACAGCGGAAAAAATAGCAGGCCACATCGAGTCTGAAGGCACTGGCGAGGTAACGATTCTCGCGCCTGTTGTCCGGCAGAAAAAAGGAACCTATGAAAAGCTGGTTTCAGACTTGAATAAAGAAGGATATACACGGGTGCGGGTTGACGGCGTGTTGCAGCGCTCTGATGAAAAAATCAGTCTTGAACGTTATGTAAAACATGACATCGAGATTGTGATCGACAGGGTTGATAGGGGTGATCGGACCCGGCTTGTGGAGGCGGTTGAAACAGGCCTATCCCGGTCTGAAGGATTGATAATCGTCCTCGACTCTGAGGGAGCGGAGAAACTCTATTCATCGAATCTGGCCTGTCCAGAGTGCGGGCTCACATTTGAAGAGCTTCAGCCCAGGATGTTTTCATTTAACAGCCCCTTTGGCGCCTGTGAGGAGTGCAGCGGACTTGGCGTGGGATCAGAGTTCGACCCTGACCTCATCATTCCTGACAAGACAAAGGGTATAGCCGATGGCGCAATCGCGCTTTATAAAAACATAATCGACAGCTGGCGCGGCCACTACCTGGGATCAGTTGCCAAACACTATGGATTCGATATTTTCACGCCGATTCAAGACCTTACAGAGGAGCAGCTCAACATCATTTTATACGGCTCAAACGCCAGGATAAAATTCGGGATGTCAATGAAAAACGGCGACGCCTACTGGTCGCATCACGGCACATGGGAAGGGCTCATCCCCCAGTCTGAGCGGCTCTATAATCAGACGGAATCTGACTATCGGCGTCGGGAGCTTGAAAAATTCATGCGAGTCTATCCCTGCCCAAGCTGCGGCGGCAAAAGGCTGAAGCGAAAGGTACTGTCTGTCCGAATCGCGGGCAGTAGCATTGCTGATGTAACCGAGCTCTCAATAGAACGCTGCATCCAGTTCTTCGCAGATTTAACGCTCACAGAAAAACAAAACGAGATCGCCAGGCCTATTCTAAAAGAGATTCGGGAGCGGCTCAGCTTTCTCGGAAAAGTAGGACTCGGATATCTCACGCTCTCACGAACCTCGGGCACGCTTTCAGGCGGTGAGGCGCAGAGAATCAGGCTTGCCACACAGATAGGATCCAACCTCATGGGCGTGCTCTACATACTTGACGAGCCATCCATCGGGCTTCATCAGCGGGACAACCACAAGCTCATTGAAACCCTGCACAGGCTGCGCGACCTGGGCAACACACTGGTTGTTGTGGAGCACGACGAGGACACAATCCGATACGCAGACTACGTTGTGGACATGGGCCCCGGCGCAGGATTGCATGGCGGCGAGATAGTTGCTAAGGGAACGCCAGGTCAGATCCTTCGAAACAAGGCGTCGCTCACAGGTCAGTATCTCTCAGGAAAACTCAAAATTGACATTCCAAATGAGAGGCGGAGTTCAGAAAAATTCCTTCACATAATGGGATGCAGAGAAAACAATCTGAAAAACATTGATACCCACATCCCGCTAGGCGTGCTTACACTGGTCACAGGTGTTTCAGGCAGCGGTAAATCCACGCTTGTCTATGAGATACTCTATAAGGGGCTTATGAAACAGCTCTATGGCTCACGCATCACACCCGGCGAACATAGGGGCATCGAGTTTGACACGCCTGTGGACAAGGTGATTGTTATCGATCAAAGCCCGATTGGAAGAACACCCAGGAGCAACCCTGCTACTTATACGAAGGTTTTCGACGAGATCCGGCGGATATTCGCCCAGACACAGGAAGCCAGGGTGCGGGGTTATAAGCCTGGGAGGTTTTCATTTAACGTGACTGGCGGTAGATGCGAGGCATGCCACGGCGACGGGCTCATTAAAATCGAGATGAACTTTCTCCCTGACGTCTATATCGAATGTGAGGAGTGCAAGGGCAGCAGGTATAACAGCGAGACACTGGAGGTCCGGTATAAGGGGAAGTCGATTGCAGATGTTCTTGCTATGAGTGTGGAGGAGGCTAGGGAGCTTTTTCAAAACGTGCCGCGCATACGTAATAAACTGGAGTTATTGTCACGTGTGGGACTTGACTATATCAAGCTTGGTCAGAGTTCGATTACGCTTTCCGGTGGTGAGGCGCAGCGCATCAAGCTTACACGGGAGCTAAGTAAGAAGGCGACGGGGCAGACGGTTTATCTGCTTGACGAGCCTACGACAGGCCTGCATTTTCATGATGTGAAAAAGCTTATCAAAGTCCTCAACGACTTGGTGGATAAGGGGAACACTGTGGTTGTTATCGAGCATAACTTGGATGTTGTGAAGTCGGCGGATCATATAATCGATTTGGGGCCGGATGGAGGTGACTGCGGCGGCGAAATCGTTGCAGCCGGCACGCCTGAAGAAATCGCTCGGTCCAAGACCAGCTACACCGGCGAGTTTCTTAAAAAGATGTTGAACAACACATGATTTAAACCTGTGAGTTCGGGGGGATGGTGGAAAGCCTTTATATTATATTCCAGCAATTAATCAATCGGGTTTGAAAAGATGGACGTGGAGGGAGAAGTAATAGGGAGTTTGGTGTCAGAGCAGTGTCATCATCTCTTTGGCGTTGACAATTCTAACTCCTGAGTGCACTTTTATCTTTAGCAGATGCTGGTCTCCTGTGACTATGAATTCGGCTATACCCTCCACGGCGCACTCAAGGATCTTGTCATCACTTGGATCTGATTTTACTGCGTGAATCCTGGTTCTTGGGTTCACGAGCTTGCTGTTTGCAAGAAGGATTCTCTCGTATTTCTCAATTTTGTCATTGGAACGTTGAATCTGGTTTTGAGCTTATCTGAAACTTCGCTTAGAATAGGTTTTGAAAGAATCAACTGGCATTTGCCATGATGGCGCTTCGCATAAATTCGTAGGGTATGCCTCTCCAGAAGATTGCTGATATGATGATGTTTGTGTCTAGCACGACCTTTGGTTTAGTCATTGGCGAGCACGTCTTTTGGTTTTATGCTTTTTTTCTTGGCGTGGTTCACGCCCCAGTCTACGAGTTTTTCAAAATCCTTGATGGTGGGCATTTCAATCTTTTTGAACATGAGGGTGTTGTTTTTGCCGTATACTGCGAATTTCTCGCCTGGTTTTATGTTGAGCTTTTCTCTGATCTTTTGGGGTATGACCACCTGTCCTTTGGGGGACATGGTGGTGAGTTCTACTTTTTCTTCCTTTGCCCTTGTCACAATATCACCGGTAAAAATGTTTTACTTTCTTACTTAAATATTTTTCTAGAGCATGGTTCGCCAGCAAGAAGAGGATAGAAGATTCAGTAGCCTTTATATTCTAATCCTACAATTCAAATCGTGATGAGTGAGGAGGAAGACGTTATTGATTACATTTTTATATCATGTTTGTGTTTTTGAAAATATGTCTGGAGGGTGGTGGCATGTCAGAGTACCGGGTCAGGATTCATGATCTGCCTGTGGAGGAGCGGCCGCGGGAGAGGTTTTGAAATGATCGTTTACAAGCTCTACGGCCTAACACCTGATGAGATAAAGGTTGTGGAAGGAGGATAAAAGCGGTGGATTGAAATGGTAGATTTCTGTTTATAATTTCAAACCCCCATTTTTTTAGAGTCTGCCATATCTTTTATGCGCAGCATCTATTGTCATAACCCTTAGAATTTTCACAACACCCTCATCATCATATATCATGTAAAAAGCGGTAAAACTTCTTACAATATGAAGTCTGTAAAGAGACTTGCCCTGGTAAATTAGTTTTTCTTTGTCTCCGCTCCCCTTTCCCGGATAAGGATTATTTCTCAGTTTTTTTAGGTTTTCCTTAACAATATTTTGGCTTTTTATTGGAAGACTGTTTACAAATTCCTGCGCGTCTCTGGCTATTAAGACTTTATAGCCCATGATTATTCTAGCTCTATAAAATCAGCTCTTTCCTCAATAGCATGCATCTCTTTGAATAGAAGTGCTTTCTTATGCTCCTCGATTAAATCACTGAGAAGCTCGTTATAGGTCTGACCGGCTCTCTTCAAAACACTCAGCTCTTCCCATACACCTTCAGTCACTGGAATACGTTTAACAGCGTTCATGTAACTATTTACAATCCTTAACATCATATAAATATTTCTATCATGCGCAACCACTATATCCAGATTCACTCGCCCACCTGAAATTAAAGGAAAGATTAAACACCTGCACACCAGACTGAAGGAGAATACTCGCCTTTGACGCTTTATTTTATATTCTCTTGATGTTAATCTATGTCTTGAATGGTTGCATATGATTGATTTAGACTCTATTCCTGTGGATTCGGGATGCTATCTTTTCAAAGACAAGTCCGGGGGCACGATCTATATTGGTAAGGCTAAGTGTCTTCGAAAGAGGGTTGCAAGTTATTTTCAGAAAACAAGCCGCGACGCTAAGACAGCGGTTCTAGTGGAAAAGATCGAGGGCATTGACTTCATAGCCACAGCAAGCGAGGTTGAGGCGCTTATACTTGAAAACAATCTGATTAAAAAGCATCAACCGAAATACAACATAGACCTCAAGGACTCAAAGAACTATGCCTATCTTCAGATTACAGACGAAGACTTTCCACGGCTTCTCATCGCAAGAAAAAAGACTGGGAAAGGCAGGTTCTACGGTCCCTTTGTATCCGGCCGGGAGCGCGACCACATCCGCTATATTTTGAATAAGACCTTCGGCTTCAGGCGTTGCCGTCGGATGCCGAAAAAACCCTGTCTACGCTATCACATCAAACTTTGCAGCACACCCTGCACCGGCAAAATTTCCATTGCTGATTATAACAGCCGTGTTGAAAAGGCAAAGCTCATCTTAAAGGGAAGGACAAAAAAGCTTATCCCCATGCTTGAGGCTGAGATGAAGAGCGCGTCTGACACCTTGAACTTTGAACGTGCAAGAGAGCTTCGAGACCAGATCGACGCGATTTCAAATCTAAGCAAGCGCCAGCTTGTGGATCGGCAGCGCAGGCATGATGAAGACATTATAAGCTTCGCCCTCCATGGAGACAAGGTTCATCTGCTGCTCTTCAACATCTACCGGGGCACGCTCACCAATAAAGAAGAGTATACATTTGATGAGACGCCTGACTTTTTCGAGGAATTCCTGGTCCAATACTACTCGGATCGTGCTGTGCCAAAGGAGCTTATACTACCGCGGCCTGTGGGTGAGTCCCTAGCTTTGTTTTTGGAGCAGAGGCGCAGGGGAAAAGTGCGGGTCACAGTTCCACAGCGTGGCGTGAAAAAAGACCTTCTCAGGCTGGTGGACAAAAACATCGAACTCACCTTCTTCGGCGACCACTCTAAGCTTGAGGAGCTTCGGGATGCGCTTGGCCTAGTGGAAACACCGAATGTGATTGAATGCTTTGACATCAGCCATCTCAGCGGCACATCAACGGTGGGCAGCATGGTTCAATATCGTGAGGCCAGGCCAGACAAAAGCAATTATCGTAGATTCAAAATCCGGACTGTGGAGGGCATCGCCGACACAGATGCAATCTCCGAGGTTGTGGGGCGCAGATATTATCGGTTGAAAAAGGAAGGAAGCGAGCTTCCAAACCTCATTATAATTGATGGCGGCGCAGGCCAGCTCAATGCAGCGATGGGTGCGTTAAACCGGCTGGAGACCAAGATCCCGGTTATCGCCATTGCAAAGAAGTTCGAAGATATATACCTCCCAGGCCACAATCAACCACTCAGGCTAGGGAGAAAAGACCGCGCCCTCCTGTTCATCCGCGAAATCCGGGACGAAGCACACAGATTCGCAATAAAATATAACCGGCTGCTACGCAAAAAAGAGATGATAGGGTAGTATTTTTATATCTGACTTGAATAGCTATGATTATTAAGGTAGTGAATTGGAGGAGTCTTAAGTGAATAATTAGGATTCACAAAGAAGATTGACATGTTTAAAGGTGCGCACTTTGGTTGTTAAAGTCTTCTGTGAAGAAGAATTCACAGACCATGAACATGAATGGATTCAGTTCAAAGAAATTTACAAACTTATTGAAGCAGAATATGGTGAGAAAGATGTGCCAGTCTATATCATTGCAAATTTTAGAACTGTGAGGAGTCAAATAGATATAGCAATTCTTTTGACTAAAGGCATTGTAGTTATTGATCTAAAATCTTATTATGGTGAAATAGTCGGTGGACAGGAGAGAGAATGGATAGTTAAAACAGGAACAGATGAGAAGTGTTTGCCGAAGAACTTATTTAAGCAGTTAACAGACCAAAAATGGGACTTTTTTGAGATACTATCAAGAACTCCTGAGATTAGTAATCGCATACCAGAGGATAAATTAAAAAAAGTTCAAGCATGGGGATATTTTGAAGCTGGAAGTTCGTATGATCGGAATCAGATTGAGAAGAGGAATCATGTTTGGTTTGATGTTGTGGATAAGGACGGCCTTCCCGAAAAATTGAAACATTTTAGCAAACCAGGGTATCTGTTAAATGAAAAGGACATGCAAGCCATTGTTTCAAAATTAAATCTCAAACCGTATGAAGAAATTGGAAACTCTGAAAATATTAAAACCGAATTTCGGTATTTTAATCAGGACATTAAAGAAACCAGTAAACCGCTTGATGAAACGCTTCAAGAGTTTTTCGCTTCTCTTGAATTTACTCCAGAATTGCGTTCTGTAATAACAAAAGCAGTTTATGACGTTTACGAAGGAAGAACTGATGAGGCTGTGCCACTTATTGAACGGGCCATTGAAAAAAGTGCTAGAACTTATGGGCCCTCTAATAAAAATACTCTAACATTGATGTCATATCTCGCTACTTTATACCAAAAAATAGACCTCCTTAACGAATCAGAGAAACTTTTTCTGGAGTTGCTGGAAATAAGAAAGAATACTCTGGGAGGTGATGCTCATGAGATCCCGGAGACGCTTAATGAAATTGCTGGGTTGTATATTAAAAAAGGTGATTTCCAATCTGCAGAAAAATATGCTGAAGAAGCAAGGGAGTTATTGGAGGTACATTATGGTCCTGAGGTTTTTGAGTTAACTGAAACACTAAGTATCTTGGGAAAAATTTATTTTTTCAGAGAAAAACATGATTTAGCAGAATCTTCGTTTAAAAGAGCGTTAGAAATCCGGGAGAATGTATTGGGTTCAGAGGGTTTTTTAGTATCAGATTCTCTGGTAGATTTAGCTGAGTTTTATTTACATGAACTGGAATTTACAAAAGCTGAGGAACTGTGCAAACAGGCTTTGAAAATACGTATAAAAGATGTTGTTGGTCCGGAGCATTTTAGCGTGGCATGGACCTACGACTTTCTGGCAGACATATATCTTGCCCAAGGAAAGAAAGAGGAATCTAAATTATCTTATGAAAAAGCGCTGGAAATTTGGACAAACACCCTCGGCTTGCATCATCCAAATACTCAAATTGTATTATCCAAATTAAGCTTATTTAGCTAGTTAAGGAGGTAAATTTATGGATTGTGAAAAAGTATCGAATCTTAGTAAAACGAAACATGGCCGAGAATTCGAAAAAGAAGTATTAAGGGTCTTCAAAAATCTAGGCTTCACAATTGATGAGGGACTTAGTGCTCAATCTGGTGAATTAGATGTAATTATTAGGGACCCAATCAGGATTGGAATAGAGTGCAGGGCTTCAGAGCGGGAGGTTGGAGTGAGAATAGTTGATGAGCTAAAGAGACATTTGCGACGGTATGAAGAAAAATCCGGTTTAAAGGGGTTTTTTGGATTGATTGTCGCTGAGGATTCTAATAGAGACTTAATCCATGATGCTAAAAGCATGGACCTGCATCTTCTGAAAGCTTCAACTTTATCCGAACTTTGTAAGTTTAATGAGGAATATCCTTTTGAACCTAACGATTTCTACGCTTTCTTTAGTCAACCGGGAGAAATAGATAGCATCGTTTTACATTATTTACAAGAAAAAACAAGAGAATATTCGGTAAAAAACATAACTAAAGAAAAAAGCCATTTTCAAAAAACTGAAAGGACCATTAAACACACTTCTTCAATTCCTCAAGAGCTGTATCCTGCAGAAATTCAAAAGTTAGCAGGGAAATGGATCTTAGAAAGTATATATAAAAAGTTGAGGACCCGAATCTCAGAATTTGGAAGTGACGTTATACTCAAGCCTGACGACAAAGGTCCCATTCGATTTGAAGTGTACCCACCCCAAGGCAGGTCTATTGTTTTTGGAAGAGTGGAAATAAAAACCAAACAGATCAATGTTGATTTCAAAATAAATAGCTCAACTTTCGAGAACACAGAAAATATCTTAAAATCATCTAACAACTCATTTGATAGACGCATTGTTCTTGATAGAAATAAAGACGAATTAATATCAGAAGCCCTAACTGCAATAAACCATTCTTATGAAGCTGTTCGAAAAGGAACTTATGATTCATTATAAGGTTTCATGTAACTGTTACCAGTCTATCAAAATATGGCGGGATACAAGATTAATAAAATATAACCGGCTGCTACGCAAAAAAGAGATGATAAAATGACTGGACTTTTGATTTAGACTTACTCCTTACTTTCATCTGGTAGACTCCAAAGCGCTCCATGAATACGTTCATAGTTCAGCCAAAAAGCAAGGTAAACTAGGCCAATGAACCCGGCTAGATACATTAGCAGGGTGGTAATCTTTATTTCAAACGAGTAATATTCGAAGAGGAATATTAGGAGAAATATTGCTATAATCGTGATCTGAAGAGTCCATCTCGATGCCCTGCGATTTACTTCTTCGAGTCTTTCATCCACTATTATCATCCCGCGTTTTTTTGCATATGTTATCATTACTGAATCAACGATTGCTAAGAGGGGGAAAACCAAGAATATTAATGATGTGGAAGCTTTTTCGAGGGCAATCAAAAAGTACAGTGGCAGGAGAATCCCTCCAAAGGCAATAAACCTCACTGTGTTTATTTTGACCTTTTTCTGTCTCTCAGCAAGAAATTCTTGTACTACCCAAATAGGGAAAAATGAAATCGCTGCCCACATATACTGCAAACGAAGTACGCCAACAATAAATAGTGATACTACAAGCCAACCGATAATCCCCAAAAAGTTTAGTTTAATTTCTTTTTTCATCCCCTTACCTCTCGTATATGAAAATCTCCTCTATTTTCGATTCAAACAATTGAGCAAGTTTAAAGGCCACATCCAATGACGGGTTATAGCGGTCTTTTTCAATTGCATTGATGGTCTGCCTGGTCACGCCTACTTTCTTGGCCAACTCTTCTTGGGTCATGTCATGCATGGCTCTTAGAATCTTGAGCTTGTTCTTCATAGTCTGCGCCTTTCACTATCTCCTTCATTGATATGTCCTCCATCGCAAATCTTATGTAAAGTTTATTTTACATTTAGTATATAAAACTTTCCATAACCTATGAGCAACCGCTTCAACATAGTGAATAATGGATCTCATAATTTTTAAACAATCATAACTAATCCTTATCCATCCTTTACCTCCGAAAAAATTTAAGGAACGATTTGGCAACGGTTTCACCTTTTATGAACAGAAATGTTTTTATGGATTAGATGGACAAAAGTAAAACATGACCGA
Source organism: archaeon BMS3Abin16 (assembly GCA_002923215.1). Taxonomy (GTDB): domain Archaea; phylum Hydrothermarchaeota; class Hydrothermarchaeia; order Hydrothermarchaeales; family SZUA-236; genus SZUA-236. The sequence continues at coordinate 13,116 of BDTI01000089.1, forward strand.
TTCTGTAACCCTTGAAGACGTCTACAGGGAGCTGAAGAGACTGGAGGAGAAAATGGTCACCCGCGAAGACGTCGAAGCGCTTGTAGACTCGGTCGAAATCCTCAGCAATCCACAGACAATGAAGGTGCTTCAAAAGAGCGATGAGGACATCAAAGCCGGCAGGGTAAAAGACGCTGCTTCTGTTAAAGACCTGCTTGACGAGCTGTGAACATGAAATGGACTGTCAAGCGTACAGACACATTTCTAGAGTCACTAAGAACTATCAGGAAAAACAGAAAAGCCCTCGAAGAGCTTGACAAGAAAATCAAGCGGCTGCGGAAAGACCCATTGAACGTCGGGGGATGGCTTACAGGCGAGCTTCATGGTAAAAAGTCAACGCGGATTGCAAAGAGATACCGCCTGATATTCACGCCAGACGAGAAGGAAAAGATAGTTTACTTGAATTTGATCGACCATCGAGAGCGGGTCTATTAAGGCTCTTTTAGATGTCAATCGTTGGTGGGCGTTCATTTAAACTTGGCAGGAATAAAAATGACTGATTTCAAACGCAAATCTTACATGTCCCTGTAACTATGAAAATGAAAGATTCACTGGAAATGCTTGGAAAAATCGCGGGTTTAGCCGCGCTGATTATCGCGTTCTATGTATCTTTTTCATTGATCCTCTGGACCTTAAATGAACGGTTTAGAGACCCTGCAATATTTTTCTGGAGTATATTCATCCTGGTCATTACCTGCGCAGGAACTGTAGGGGGCTTGAAAAATCAGCCCAAACTTGTCTGGGCATCAGGATTTATTTTAACGGTTTTTTCAATACTTGCAATGTTTTCAATAGGAAATCTGACTCTACCAATCGCAGTTCTAATGCTTATCTCAGCATTCCTACTATCCCTAGGAAACAAACTGAATAGAAAGAGTGCAAATCGGATGTGACATTAAATGGAGAAATTCAAACTCAAATCTAAGTTCAATCTCCAGGGGTTTCTCCCTAGTTCTAGTAACTAATATAAAGCATAGGATAGAAAAGAGTTGGTGAACATCCGATGAATGAGCAGATCAATGAAATTAAGAGCAGAATCGAGGGAACTCTTCAGAAACATGGTGTTAGGAAAGCAGCTCTCTTCGGCTCCTCTGTAGTGAGGGGGGAGCTAACTGAGGAAAGCGACCTTGACGTGCTCGTCGAATTCAAGGGGAGAAAAAGTCTTCTGGACCTTGCGGGATTAAAAATCGATCTTGAAGATGTGATGAAAAAACGGGTTGACGTACTCACATATAACTCTCTTCACCCGCTTCTCCGAGATAGAATACTCCGTGAGCAGGTGCAGATACTGTGAAAAAAGAACCCCTGATATTTATCGAGCACATCCTGGATAGCATTGGTCTAATCGAGGAATACACTGCTGGAAAATCAAAAAAGGAATTCTTCAACTCAACCCAGCTCCAAGACAGTGTTATACGAAGGATTGAGATTATCGGGGAGGCAGTGAAAA
>BDTI01000090.1 GCA_002923215.1 archaeon BMS3Abin16
CTGTTGTTTGTCATTTATTTTTGTCCTCCTTTATCTAAGTTCTTTGATGAAGGGTGCACGGATGCGTATATATCTATTATCCCGAACATGTTCGCAAGGGGAAAAACATGCACCCCTCCCACCCTTAAAGATATAAACCTAAGGTGTGTCAATAGATGGATATGAGTCTTATGAGAACCCTGAAATCCGCAGGTCCGCCGGCGTGGCTGGGCAAAGCAGCAGAAAAAGAAGGTTTAAACCCTGATAAACTGGCGCGCAAAATCGCTTCCGGCAGAGTGGTCGCGCTGAAAAACACAGTCCACGAAATCGATCCCGTCCTCGTCGGCGAGGGCACGCGTGTGAAGGTGAACGCAAACATCGGCATGTCACCGGATCTTGCCAGCATGGAAGGCGAGATAGAAAAAGCAAAAACAGCGGTCAAAGCAGGGGCAGACGCTATAATGGACCTCAGTATAGGCGGCGATACCTGGACTCTTCTAAAAAAACTGCTCAAACAAAACATCCCCCTTGGAACTGTCCCGGTGTATCAGGCAGCCCTTGAATCAGTTCGCATGCACGGCACTATTCTGGACATGACCCCTGATCTGCTCTGGAAGGCAATTGAAAAACAGGCAAAGGCAGGCGTGGATTTCATGACCGTGCATTCAGGCGTGAACCGAAAAACCCTTGAAGCTGTGGACAGCTCAAAGAGGGTTACAGGCATAGTCTCACGGGGTGGCTCGCTCATTGCAAAGTGGATGCGAAGCACAGGACTGGAAAACCCGCTTTACGCAGATTTCGACTACTTAATGGAGCTTGTGCGGGAATATGATGTCGTGTTAAGCCTTGGCGACGCGCTTCGGCCGGGATGCATTGCCGATGCAACAGACAAACCCCAGATAGAAGAACTCATCATTCTTGGCAGGCTTGTGGAGCGATGCTGGGACTCCGGGGTTGGTGTGATGGTTGAAGGGCCTGGGCATGTGCCGCTAGACGAGGTAGGTGCAAACATCATTCTGCAAAAACGGATTTGCAAGGGCGCGCCTTTCTATGTGCTCGGACCGATTGTAACTGATATCGCGGCTGGATACGACCATATTGCAGGCGCAATCGGAGGCGCTGTAGCGGCCATGCACGGAGCGGATTTTCTCTGTTATGTCACGCCCTCCGAGCATCTGGCGCTTCCAACAGCAGATGATGTGCGAGAAGGTGTAATAGCATCGAAGATCGCGGCCCACGCGGCAGACCTAACACGGGGCATCGACAGAGATCGTGACCTCGCAGTTGCAAAGGCCAGGGCCGGGCTGGACTGGGACGAGCTTTTCAAACACCTACTCGACCCTGAAAAAGCCTGCGCAATCCGATCCGAGCGCCATCCCGCTGATCCCAAAGTATGTACAATGTGCGGCGAGTTCTGCTCAATGAGGCAGTAGGCCCGCCTGTGTCACCCACTGATGTCAATATTTATAGCTTCAGGTTCACACTTCAAAGAGACCAGGCGGCCCTCGTCGATTTTAAAGATTCTCATAAAAAGCCCTTCATAGGCGCTCACAGTTTCCTTTTCATGGGCGCCACTGTTCAGTAGCGCTACAAGTGTTCGATCCTTCTCGCTCAACCCCTCAACAATAGATGAAAAAAACTTGTAGGCAGCCTCCTTCTTCTCAGCTCCAAGTCCAAGGATGATCCCTGACAGCGCTTCGAATATGAGTACACCATCCGGCGCAAGGCCTTCAATGATTTCAACCGCAAACTCCAGATTATTAATGGATACATTGGTTAAAGTGTTGTCAGCCTCACTGGGCACAGTGTCCTGCTGCTTTCCAACGCGAAACATCTGCAGCCGAGCAAGCGGGTTTTCAGAGGTGATGCTGACAATTTTCAGCCTTCCAGAGTCAACATAATCAATGTTACCTTCCAGGTATATTCTGGTCCTGGGCGCTTGGGTGATAAGCACAACCTGTCGGCCTGATTCAAGAGACTTTGAAAGAACCTTTTTTGTGACAGATTCAAAGCGTTCAGTCGGTGTGTACTCTATGAGAGCAAATCGGCCAAGCGCCGCAAGCAGACCCTCGGTAAAAACCTCTTTTTCACCCCCGGCTGAACCCTTGTTCGGGCGCGAACTCAAAAGGAGATATAGAACTGGGATGGCAAGCAAAAAGGCACCGGCAACTACAAGGCGCACATCCATAGGGCCTAGGCCTGTTTAAAACCCCGAATCTCTGCAAGCCTGCGCAGAATATCCGGATCTCCAAGCCCCAGTATCTCGGCTGCGAGAAAAGCCGCGTTTTTACCGTTGTCGATTCCCACAGTTGCAACAGGAACCTTGGGCGGCATCTGAACGATTGAGAGAAGCGAATCCATCCCGCCGAGCTTCACATCCTTGGGAACGCCGACTACCGGCCTCAGCGTGTGAGATGCGATAACCCCTGGCAGCGCCGCTGAAAGCCCTGCAACACCGATAAAAACCGAGGCATCCGAGGATTCAACGATTTTCTTCACCTTCTCAGGCTCCCTGTGCGCAGAGGCCACATGTGAACGAAAGCTTACTCCCAGCGATTCAAGCGTTTTTTCAATGACTCCAACAATATCTGCATCCGACGTGCTCCCGGCGATAATCTCAACTAAAACCATAGTTTTTACCTCATCCTCCTGACAACCTTATCTATTCGCGCGATTCCTTCTTCAATCTTTTCCATGCCTATCGCGTAGGAAAGGCGCTGAAAGCCTTCGCCAGCATCACCAAATGCAACACCCGGCACAACTGCAACACCGGCCTCGTCGAGAAGCATCCCTGCAAGCTTCATGGAATCAGCTTCAACACCGCTGAAATCAGCGAAAACATAGAAGGCGCCATCAGGAACCAAGCATTCAACACCCGGAATCTCATTTAAAAGCTCGACGATTCTGTCCCGGCGCCTGCGAAATTCAGCGGTCATCCCGGCCACACAGTCCTGGCTCCCACGCAGCGCTGCAACACCCGCCTTCTGAACAAAGGAGGTGGCGTTTGACACACTATGCCCCTGAAGATTGGACATAAGTTTGATAATCCCCCGGGGTGCTGCAGCATAACCCAAGCGCCAGCCCGTCATGGAATAGGCCTTTGAAAAACCGTTCACCGTAACTGTTCGCTCCCGCATCCCCGGAAACGAACCAATGCTCACATGCTCGGCGTCATAGATAATCTGTTCATAGATCTCATCTGAGATGACTGTAATATCTTCTTTAATGCATAGATCAGCTATCTCGGAAAGGCCCTTTCGATCAATTACAGCGCCTGTAGGGTTGCTGGGAGAATTAAGGATGAGAAGCCTTGTTCGCTCTGTGATACTACTGGCAAGATCCTCTGCAGAAACCCTGAACCCCTGCTCCTTAGATGTGGCCACCGGCACCGCGCGCGCGCTGGCAATCTGACACATTGGCACATATGAGACCCAATACGGCGCTGGTATCAACACCTCATCACCTGGGTTCACAAGCGCCATAACAGCCTCAAAAAGCGCTTGCTTGGCACCAGGGGTTACAATCACCTCATCAGAAGCGTAGTCGATTCCATTATCATGTTTCAGCTTCTCAGAAATAGCCTGCCTCAGCTCAGGGATACCTGGAGAGGGCGTGTAATAGATAAAACCGTCTTCAACCGCCTGGTAAAGCGCGTCTTTAATGTGCCTTGGCGTGTCGAAGTCAGGCTCACCCGCACCGAAGCCGATTACATCAACGCCCTGTGCCTTAAGCGCCTTGGCCTTGGCAGTTATCTCAAGCGTGGGTGAAGGTCTTAATTGTGATAGCCTTTCAGATACCATAGCCTTTTTTATATGCGAGGTATATTTAAAATGGATACCTCCCAAAGACCTATCTGAGAGTGATGGAAAAATGATGAAAATTGGACTCGCTGACACAACCTTTGCAAGGCACGACATGGCGTCTGACGCAATAAATGAACTCAAATCCAACACAACAGGGTTGAAGCTAATTCGGGTCACAGTTCCAGGGATAAAAGACCTCCCGGTGGCATGTAAAAAACTCATCGAAGAAGAAAGCTGCGAAATGTGCATGGCCTTTGGGATGCCGGGGCCCGACCCCAAGGACAAGGTCACAGCACAGGTGGCGAGCACAGGCTTGGTCCAGGCCCAGCTCATGACCAACACCCACATCCTCGAAGTCTTTGTTCACGAGGACGAGGCAGAGGGCAAAGAGCTTGCAACACTCTGCGAAAACCGCGCAAGAGAGCACGCCCAGAACCTGATTCGAATGCTCACGCACCCAGAGAAAATGACCAAGCGCGCAGGCACCGGGCAGAGAGAAGGATTCAAAGACGCAGGCCCAGTGAAATAATAAACGCTCTCCATTCCACCTTTTTCCGTCAGTTCGCGCTGTCGCTAAACTGCTGCAAAACTGTGGTCGAAAAAGATATTGCCGCAATCGAACACAGTGTTCGATTGAAATTTATTCGGTGTCGAGCAAAATTCGAACGAGATGTTAATCGAAGTTCGAATGAGGGTGACAAGCGGGTCCGACGGGATTTGAACCCGCGACAGCCTGCTTAAAAGGCAGGTACTCTAGCCAGACTGAGCTACGGACCCTTTTGTGTTGATTTTATTTGGTGTGTTTTTTGGGTGGGCTTTCTTATAAAGTTACTCCTCTGTTTGCGCGGTTTCCGTGGTTTTTGTTTCTATTTTTGGCGGGGGTCCGAGTTCTTTGAGTTTGTCCGCCATTTCCTGGATTAATTTCTGGAATTTTGTGCCCTCTGATGCGCTGATCCATTCGAGTCTGAATCTTTCGGGTTCGACACCGTTTTTCTCTATCCATTTTGTGATTCTATTTTCTCGTTTGGCCATGTTCTGGTTTCCAGTGATGTAGTGGCAGTCTCCTTCGTGGCATCCTGAGACGAGCACCATTCCAGCTCCGAGCTCGAATGCGCGTTCAACGAATTTACGTGCTATGCGGCCTGTGCACATGACGCGAATCAGCCTGAGGTTTGTGGGGTACTGCATCCGTGATACGCCTGCGTTGTCTGCACCGCCATAGGTGCACCAGTTGCAAACGATTCCAAGGATTTTTTCCTCCGGGTTTTCTTCGAGCGCTGCTTCGAGCTGTGCCATGATCTGCGCGTCTGTGAAGTGCTTCATCTCAATTGCGTTTTTCGGGCAGTCCGCAGCACAGGTTCCGCAGCCTTTGCAGAGTGCATCTGTAATGCTTGAAATCTTTTTGTGTTTCCCGCTTGGAAGTTTTTCCTCGAGCTCGATCATCTCCCATGCGCCGTAGGGGCATTTTTTCACGCAGAGGCTGCATCCGCTGCATAGCTCTGGTATGTGGAGGGCGATGTCGCCGCCGATTGTGATTTCGCCTTTGACCATTGGAACTGCTGCTGCAACTGCCGCGCCCCGTGCTTGGGCCACGCTTGCAGGTATGTCCTTTGCACCCTGGCAGGCCCCGCTCAGATACACGCCGTCTGTCGCGGTTTCAACAGGCGCAAGCTTCGGGTGTTTTTCCAGGAAGAATCCTTCGCCTGACCGGGATATGTGCAGTGTCTGACTCACTTTTTGGGCGTCAGATTTTGGGACCATTCCGGTGGATAGGACGAGGAGGTCCACGTCAATGTCGTCAACCGTTCCTGCAAGGGTGTTTTCCACTGTTAATGTGAGATCTTTTGTCTCAGGATTTTCTTTTACAGAGGCTGGTTTTCCACGTATGAATCGGATACCTTTCTGCCTGGCCTTGGTGTAGAGTTCCTCATATCCCTTGCCAGAGGCACGTATGTCTATATAGAATATGGTGACCTCGGCTTCGGGGTGTTTTTCTTTGTACATGCTTGCGAGCTTGAGCGAGTATGTGCAGCACACAACCGAGCAGTAGGAGTCGTCGCCTCTGTCACGTGTCCCCACGCAGAGCACGAAGGCCACCTTTTCAGGGTCTTTTCCATCCGATGGTCGGATAACATGGCCAAGCGTCGGTCCAGCCGCGTTCATAAGCCGCTCCAGCTCAAGCGCTGTTATCACGTTGGCATTGTCCAGGTAGCCGTAGTCGTTCTTTTCAGATGGGTCGTAGATGTCGTATCCTGTTGATGCGATGATTGTTCCAACGTTGAGCTTGAACTCCTCAGCTTCGTCGTCTTTTTTGATTGAGTTTTTCTCGCACACCATCTCGCAGAAACCGCAGTCAATGCAGTGCTCCATGTCGATTGTTGCGTAGTTTGGAACAATCTGTGGGAACATCCGATATATTGCGGGCCGGGTTCCGAGTCCTTCGTCAAACTCGTTTGGAACGATTACCGGGCAGACCTCATAGCACTCACCGCAGCCGGTGCAGGTCGTTGTATCCACATATCGGGGCTTTCTTTCAATGGTGACAACGAAGTTGCCTATAAATCCCTCCACTTCTTTCAGCTCGTGATAGGCGAGGAGGTTGATGTTTTTATGCTTGCCCACATCGCTCATCATCGGGCCCTGGATGCAGATAGAGCAGTCCAATGTTGGAAATGTCTTGTCAAGCTGGGCCATGACGCCGCCGATAGAGGGCTGACGCTCTACAAGATGCACCTTGAAACCCAGGTCCGCTAGATCAAGCGCCGCTCTTTGGCCTGCAACACCGCCGCCAAGGACAAGCGCCTCTTTTGTAACTGGCACGGTGATTGAGTCAAGGGGCTCAAGTAGCTTTGCCTTCGCAACCGCCATCTTCACAAGATCTTTAGCCTTTTCTGTGGCGAGTTCTTTTTCATTCATATGCACCCAGCTGCAGTGCTCGCGGATATTCGCCATCTCGAATAAGTATTGGTTTAGCCCTGCATCTTCGCAGACCCGGCGGAAAGTTTGCTCATGCAAGCGGGGAGAGCATGATGCCACAACCACTCTGTTAAGGCCTTCTTCTTTGATCTTCTGGGCAATCTCCTTCTGGCTGCTGTCCGAGCATGTGAATGTATTCCACTCTGAGTAGGCCACGCCGCCAAGGTTTTTTGCATAGTCGGCAACGGATTCGCAGTCCACAACCCCTCCTATGTTGAGTCCGCATTTACAGACGAAGACACCGACCTTCGGCTCCTCCTCGGCAGCCTTGGTTTTGTCCATCTTAGGCTTTGGCTCACTGGCCTTAATTGATTTCTTCTTAGTATCTGTTGATTTAGATTTGGGCAACTTCTTCTCCTCCTTCAGTCTTGCTAACACTTTCCTTTAATGGATTTGGTCCTTTCTTTCTAATAGTCTCTGAAAATTCTCTAACCAACTCGGCAAAAATCGGCCCCTCTGATGCAGACACCCATTCAAGCCGGAGTCTTTCTGGGTCGATTCCGATACCTTCAAGCATCTTCTGGGTCATCTCAACCCGGTCCTTGCCCTTCAGATTTCCCTCGATGTACTGGCAGTCGCCGGGATGGCATCCACAGACGAGCACGCCGTCAGCGCCTTTTTCAAATGCCCGGAGCACAAAACCCGGGTCAAACCTGCCTGTGCACATAGTCCGAATAATCCGTACTGTAGCCGGATACTGTAGCCGTGACACGCCGGCGAGATCAGCCGCCGCGTATCCGCACCAGTTGCACATGAATGTTATAATCTTTGGTTCAAACGTCATAATCATCACACCTCTAATGCCGCATCGATCATGGCAAGAATCTGCTCGGTTGCGAAAAACCTTGGTGTAATTGCCCCATTGGGGCACACGGCGGCGCAGAGCCCGCATCCCTTGCACATAGCAGTATTGATATCTGACTTCGGCTCGCCAGCCTCGTTTTCCACAAGTGAGATCGCCTTGAAGGGGCAGACCGCTACACACCGCCCGCAGCCGATGCAAAGCTCCACATCCACAATCGAAGTCGTCGCCTCAGTCTCGATAAATCCTTTGGAAAGAATCGAGCAAGCCCTTGATGCCGCGCCCAGCGCTTGAGCCGCCGCCAAGGGAAGCTCTTTTGGGCTGTGGCAGTTTCCGCAGAGGAAGATCCCGTCCGAGGTAAAGTCCAGGGGGCGCAGCTTCATATGTGCTTCAAGGAAGAATCCCAGGTCGTTAAGGGGCACGCGAAGCGCTTTCTGAAGCTTCTCAAAACCTGTGCTTGGCACCTGAGGTGTGGAGAGAATAATATGGTCTGCGGCAATCTCGATCTCACGGCCGATGAGTGGGTCAAAAACGCGTGCGCTGAGAAAATCCTTGCCACCGGAAACAACAGGCATCTCCTTGCTGTAGTGCATGTACTCGACGCCATATTCGGTCTGTGAATCCCGGTATAGGTCCTCGTACATGCCGAAGCTCATCATGTCTTTATAGAGTATTATCACACGGTTATTAGGGTCAAGTTTTTTCAATGCAATCGCGTTTTTGATCGCGTCAATGCAGCAGGTCCGTGAGCACGAGGGATACGCTTCGTCCCTAGCCTCCACGCACTGGATCATAACCGTTGTTCCAAAGGTCGTGCTCCCAGCTTTCAGCCTTGCTTCAAGATCGTTTTGCGTGAGTACACGAGGGTTTTCACCGTAGAAATAGGTGCTTGGCTTTTTCTCCTGGCTTCCGGTGGCAATGATTATCGCGCCCACATTCTCACGGCTCTCCCTCTCTGGTCCTGCTATGGTGGCTGTGAAGTTGCCTGTAAATCCTTCTATTCCTGCGAGGGTGGAGTTCAGCTTCACATCTATATCCGGATCCTCAGATACAGCCTGCGCCAGCGGCTTCAAAAGCTCACCCGGCGCCCCTCCGGACATGGTGGAAAAGACCTCGTTAAAGTAGCCGCCAAGCCGGTCTGTTTGCTCCACAATGATTGTGCCAAAGCCCTGCCTCGATGTTTCAAGCGCAGCCGAGAGGCCGGACACACCGCCGCCGACTACAAGCACCTTATTTTTGATCTCCGTTCTACCCTTCTTCTCAGGTGTTAGAAGCCGTGCCTTAGATACCGCCATGTTCACAAGCTCACGCGCCTTCACCGTGGCCACGTCATGCTCTTTAGAGTGCACCCAGCTGCAGTGCTCGCGGATATTGGCCATCTGGAACAGATAGGGATTCAAACCTACCTCCTGGCAGGCGTTTCGAAATGTGGGCTCATGCATCCTTGGTGTGCACGATGCTACGACAACTCGGTTCAGGTCGTGTTCTTCAATCGCCTCTTTAATCTCAGAAAGATTCGTGTTCGAGCAGGCATACATCACATCAGTTGCATAGACTACGTTTTCCTTCTTCCCGATCTCTGCGGCAACGGATTTCACATCTACAACGCTTGCAATATTTATCCCGCAGTGGCAGACGAAAACACCAACCCGCGGCTCGCCGGAAACATCTTTTTCCGGTGGAAGCTCTTTAACCTCCACAAGCGACCCCCTGGAGTCTTTCAAAAAGGACTCGCACCGTGCCGACGCACCCGAAGCTTCCGCTATCGTGTCAGGAATGTCCTTGGGCGAGATACATGTGCCGGTTACAAACACGCCCTCGCGGGAAGTGTCAAAGGGACTCAGACCGCCCTCGGTTCCAAAGAACCCATAATCCGTGGTCTCAATCCCCAGCGTCTCCGCAAGCTCAGCCGCGCCCGGCGACGGAATCAGGGCAGATGCCAAAACCACCATGTCAAACTCCCGCTCAAGCCTCTTTCCAGTTTCAGTATTCTCCACCATAAGCTTCAGATTCTTAGAGGCACTATCCTGAAATATCCTTGCAACACGGCCCCGCGTATAATTCACGCCATGCACAGATTTCGCCTTGTCAATATACTCTTGATACCCCTTTCCAAAGGCACGCATATCAATATAAAAAATATGAGTGTCCAAATCAGGCGCGTGCTCCTTAGCAACAATCGCCTCCTTCGTTGAAGCCATGCAGCACACCTTGGAGCAGTAGGGGTTTCGATTCTGATCCCTGGAACCCACACACTGGATAAAGGCGATGTTTTTCGGCTCCGCGCCGTCAGAGGGCCGGATCACATGTCCGCTCGTGGGGCCGGAGGCTGAGAGCATGCGCTCGAACTGTAGATTCGTAAGGATATTCGCATACTCGCCATAGCCGTACTCAAGTATCGCCGACGGGTCATATTGGCTGTAACCGGTTGACACAACCACAGCGCCCACATCCAATGTTTGAACAGATTCAGTCTGATTGTGGCGGATTGCATCTGGCTCGCAGGCAAGATCACAGAGACCGCAGTTGATGCAATAGTCTTTGTCAATCGTGTAGATCAGAGGCGCCGCCTGGGCGAAGGGAATGAACGCAGCCTTACGCATTCCAACGCCGCTTGCAAACTCATTGGGCACCTGAACCGGGCACACCTGAGCGCAGGCACCGCAGCCTGTGCAGGCTTCTTCATCAACAAAACGGGGGTTCTTTCTAACACTTAGTTTATATGCTCCAGGCTTGCCTTCGAGACCTGTCACCTCAGAGTTCATATGAAGTTTGATATTGGGATGGCGGGTGACACCTGCCATACGCGGCGATATAGTACACATTGCGCAGTCCCCTGTGGGAAATGTCTTGTCAAGCTGGGCCATACGGCCGCCGATTGTCTGGCCCTTCTCAACCAGATACACACGGTACCCGGATTCTGCAAGGTCCAGTGATGCCTGCATCCCTGCAATCCCGGATCCAATAACCGCTACTGCGCCAACTCTGTTCATAATATCAACTTAGCTATAATCCGGAACAAACTTCCCTTCCTTTTCCCTTTCAGATAGCACCTTCGCACGCTTCTTTCCCTTGAACCCGCCTGTCCTTTTCACAGCTTCCAGATTGACTTTATCACTGACTTCGATGTAGTCTTTTTCCTTCGCCGCGTTCAGAAGGTCCATGCCCCGCTGAGACCTGACAATCACAGTTGTCCAGCCGTCGTCGCTTCCAATCGACCCGCAGGTGATGTCTGAAAAAGTCGCGGTAAAATCTCTGCATATCTCGCAGGACTCAGGCGCAAGGTCTGCAAATTCCTTGACCGGTTTCTCATGGGTTTTACCGTCCTTAGTCCATACAAAGAGCTTGCCCTTAGTAATATCAGTCTTGGTTACATCCTCCATCTTCAGCCCAAGCCGGTCTTCGATTATCTCTTTGAGCCGCGTGTAAGGGAAGTTTTCATAGCAGAAAAGTCCGATAAGCGTTAGCTCGGCTTTGGGTACAGCGGACAAAAGCTTTTTTTCAAGCCTGCGCGTTCCAGCTATCTGACAGCCTGTGCCAACAATTGCGAGTCTCGGGATCTTACGCAGATTTTCACCGAGCTTGAGAATTCCAGGCGCCCTTGCATACTTTGTCCCTGCGCCGCCAACAATCTCTTTTTTATCACTTGACGCCGATGAGTCCACGTTCCAAGAATTGTCCCGCCCCGTCACAACCGCAGCATCAGAAAACCCCTCGTTTACAGCGGCAAGGAGTAGCGAGGTTGCAGCGCCTCCATCCTGGGCTTTTTTCAAAACCTCTTTATCCTTTGACCTCACTGCAAACGCCTTAAGGTACTGACCAAGAAGCCCGTCTTCCCTCCGCGCTCCGAACACCACGTCTTCAAGCCCACCCACTGAATAGGATACATGGGGACAACAGTCATAGCAAATCCCGTCGATGTTGCACTTCACAGCTCCCATCGTCATGTTGCAGTCAGAGGCCGGAACCGAGCCGTCCTCAGTGAGTCCTACACGGTCACAGAACGCAGCGCACGCCCCACATCCAGAACAGATCCCTGAATCGATAACATCCTTTTTAAGCTCCTCATAACCCCTGCTCCGCTTAATGAGGGGCACAAAATTTTCAAGACCTTCTTCCATCTCAATCTTCCTCCAATGATTCTTTCATAACTGTTGCAAAATTCACAATCTCAATCGGATACTTCCCTTCTTCAGATAGGTCTGCCTGCAGACATTTGAGGTGTATCTCGCACTTGGGGCAGGGTACAACAAGCCTCTTCGCTCCTGTGGCAAGGGCATAGTCAAGCTTCTGCTCCCGAATCTTTTTATTTTCATCGTTGCAGCTCACCCAGGTTGGGACACCGCAGCACAATGCGTCTTCACGGGACTCGGTCATCTCCTTAACTGTGTAGCCCGCGGCTTCGAGCGCTTCACGGGGTTCGTCATAAATATTCATGAACCTTCCGAGCCTGCAGGAGTCGTGATAAGTGACCTCGCCGCGATCCTTCGATTTAATCTTATCTATATTTTCAGCCAAAACCTCGGATAGATGCTTCACATTAAGCTCAATTCCAAGCAGGTCTTTATACTCAACAGCAAGCGTTCGGTAGCACTCCGGGCAAGCGGTGATTATTGTGTCGAACTTTTGAAGCGCAGCAGCGTTCTGCCGGCCGAATGCCTCAAACACCGCGCGGTCGCCACGCCAGAGATAATCATGGGCACAGCACTTCTCATCATCAAGTACAGCTGGTACAATCCCCACAAGATTAAGTGCTTTGATTGCGTCGTTTGTCACGTCGATCCCTTTGAATCCCACGTCATCTCTGAAGGGTGCGTCAAGGTGGGGTGCGCAGCCAATGAAAAACAGTGTTTTGGAATTGGGATCGGTCTTAACATCATCAGAGAGATACATGCTCTTCTTCGGCTTAATCGCGGGCGATGCCATGATAGAGTACATAGGTGCCAGAATGCTGTCATGAGCGACAAGGCCGTTCACACCTCTTGATGTCATCTTCGAGCGCATATCCCGCACCAGCCCCATGATATCTATTCCCTGGGGACAGTGAACCTGACATTTCCCGCAGGTGAGACACTCCCAGCCCAGGCCGGATTCAAGCTGGCGCTCCTCAAATCCGTTTATCATCTGAAAGAGCATGCGCCGCGGGAGAAACCCAGGTAGCACCCTGCTCTTCGGGCATGAGCCGGAGCATACCCCGCATTGGTAGCACTGAATGAATATATTCCGGGCATCAGCAATCGTTGTGGCCATAAACCTCGATTTTAAGGATAAGCTTAACATTATATAATTTTCTGTAATAAGTAGATAGACTGGAATCGAAGAATTTTGAGGTAGCATGCGATTGTAATGGCAGGAAATATCGAAATCGCTCAAAACAAATTACAGGATGCAAGAAAACATTTAGAAGAGGCTAAAAAATATTCCCCTGATATTACAGAAAAGATTAGAAACTGATCCTATTTTTAAGAAACTGTAATCTCGCTTTCAACAATTTTCAGTTGGTCACTCTCCGAGTTCAGACAGGTATAAACGCTCCCACGATAAACCGAATCGCTTCCCGGACGCCGAATGTTTTGATGAGTATCCTGAGCTTGTAGAATGCTGATAGGAAGAATCGCGGCCGCGTCCAGTTTTTGCTGCGAGCATAGTCATATTCCCATGCAATGGGTTTGTAGCCAAGCTCGCTTAGGATTTGTCTCGTCTTATTGTTGTCCCGGTCCAGGCTGTATATGCACATGGCGCTGGTTTCGGAGGCGTTCCAATACTTCGCGCTCACAATTTCACCTTTGCTAACGAGTTTGTCAAGCTTCGCCGCGAGGCGCTCCATCTCACCTCGCCCACCATAAACAAGCCATTTTCCCCCGTGTCTTTTCCACTCAGAATCATCGTGCACGCCGCCGTCTGAGGGGATTATCCAAGTCCAGATATCTGTCTTTCTGATCATGCTAAATAAGAAATGCTGGCGGTGGTTAAAAAGTGTTCGCAAGTGGTTATGACGGTGGATCAAAGTGATATGATTTGAAATAATCAGTATCCTCTCGCCGTGTCAACGGTTTCGGCGGTTTCGGCGGCCGCGCCCGGTACTCAGCTATAAGTGATTCAACGGTTTCTTCGAGAAGCGAAAAGTCGATAGGCTTTGTGAGATGCCGGTCTGCAAGTGAATAGTTAAGGCTCCTACCTACATCGTCAGAGTCGCTGAGAACTGATAGCATTGAAACCGGGATCTCAGAGTGTGCTTCATCTTTTTTGATCCTGCGGCATACCTCCCAGCCAGAGAGTCCCGGCATGATTATGTCGAGCAGTATCAGGCTGGGTTGCTTCAGATTTATCTTTACAAGACAGTCCTCCCCTGATTTAGCCTCGTCCACGGTGTAGCCGCGTTCGCTGAAAAACTTTTTCAGAATGAATCTTATATCTTTTTCGTCATCAACGATTAAGATTGATTTTTTACTCATCACCCTCAAACCCCTCTATA